>NZ_JBNDHZ010000067.1:0-16791 GCF_056755355.1 Luteibacter sp. HAY1-4A | reverse complement strand
GCGCCCGCACCAACCCCGCCGCCGGCAGAGCCCATTCGACTCGCCGCGGCACCCCTGCCGCGAGAGGCGACGCGACCGTCCGAAGAGACGGAGCGTCCGCGCGGCCCTACCCTGCTCGAGCGTCGCATCGCAGCGGCAAGTCAAGGCACCACCGGCGTCGCCAATGGCGCCTCGGGGCCGGGAGCAGGCGGCAATCCGCTGCAGGGATACATCCTTCCCGATCCGAATGGCGGCGTTCCCGGCCAGGCGCCGCGGATGAGCAGCAACAACAATCTGGCGTATTCGGCGGCAAACCTTCCAGATGTCTCCAGTGCGGCCCCGCTCACGCACCCGGACACGCTGATGCTGCGAGGCACGTTCATCCGTTGCGTACTCGAAACCCGCATCATTACGGACATCCCGGGCTTCACCTCGTGCGTGGTGACGGAACCCGTCTATTCGTTCACCGGCAAGCGCCTGCTCCTCCCGAAGGGATCGAAGGTGCTCGGAAAGTACGAGATGGAACCGGACGGCCCGCGCGTCGCCGTGATCTGGGACCGTATCGTCACGCCGACGGGCATCGACGTGAACATGGCGAGCCCGGGCATCGACACGTTGGGCGGCGCCGGCCATCCGGGCCACTACAACGCCCATTGGGGAAGCCGAATCGGCGCGGCCCTCCTGATCAGCCTGCTCAGCGATGCCTTCAAGTACGAAGCCGCCGAACACGGCCCGAGGCAGACCACCATCAGCAATGGCGTCGTCACGCAGACACCTTTCGAGAGCAACACGGCGGCCACGATCCAGCAGTTGGCGAACCAGGCCGTGCAGCGCGCAGCCAACCGGCCGGCCACTGTAACGATCAACCAGGGCACTGTGCTGGCCATCTATGTCGCGAAGGATGTGGATTTCGCCGGCGTGGTCGCGAGGTATTGAGGCGGGCATGAGCGAGAGCGCACTGGCCACTGTGAGCAACGACTTCCTCGACTACCAGTACGAGGTGCTGGGCGTGAAGGATTTCCTTGCCGAGCCGGACGTCACCGAAATCTGCATCAATCGTCCCGGCGAGTTGTACCTGGAGCGCCGGGGTGGTTGGCAGCGCGTCGACGTGCCCTCGCTCACATTCGAGCGTGCCCGCCAGTTTTGCACTGCCGTAGTCAACGAGAGCAACACCGGCCAACGCATCACGGATATGGACCCTGTGGTGTCGCTGACCTTCCCGACCGGTCAACGCGCGCAGTTTGTCATCCCTCCGGCGTGTGAGGCCGGCCGCGTGTCGATCACCATCCGCTTGCCCTCCAAGCAGACGCGCACCCTTGCCCAATACGACCAGGACGGGTTCTTCGCAGAGATCCTCGAGGGCGAACACGCGATTAGCGAAGCCGATCGGGAACTCCTCGAACTACGCGCCGAACGACGCTACGCGGACTTCTTCCGTCACGCGGTACTGAACAAAAAGAACATCGTGGTTGCCGGTGCCACCGGCAGCGGCAAGACCACCTTCATGAAGTCCCTGGTGAACCACATACCTGCGGACGAGCGGCTGGTGACCATCGAAGACGCACGGGAGCTTTTCATCGACCAGCCCAACGTCGTGCACCTGCTCTACTCGAAGGGCGGCCAGAGCACGAGCAATGTCACCGCCAAGAGTTGCATGGAAGCATGCCTTCGCATGAAGCCGGACCGCATCATCCTGGCGGAGTTGCGCGGCGACGAGTCGTTCTACTTCATCCGGAACTGTGCGTCTGGCCATCCCGGATCGATCACGAGCTGCCATGCCGGTAGCGTCGAGCAGACCTGGGACCAGTTGGGACTGATGGTGAAAGCATCGACGGAAGGAGCCGGGCTGGAGTTCTCGACGATCAAACGACTGTTGATGCTGACGATCGACATAGTCGTTCATATCAAGGCACATGCGGGCCGGCGCTACATCACCGGCATCGATTTCAACCCTGCTCGCGCACTGAATGGCGCAGGCGGGGGGTAACGCTTCACGACAACAGGTCATTAGACAGGAGTTGTAAAGGTGCTACCAGGATTGGAAATGATGAGCTGCCAGAGCCTTGCCGTACCGGCAGAGGTGATGACGCACGTCGTCAACGTCGAATCGAGCAGGAACCCTTTCGCCATCGGCGTGGTTGGGGGACAACTCGTTCGCCAGCCGCAGAATCTCCCGGAGGCCGTAGCCACCGTGCGGATGCTGGAGGAGCGTGGCTACAACTATTCTCTCGGTATCGCACAGGTGAATCGCTCGAACCTGGGCAAGTACGGCCTGGATACGTACGAGAAGGCATTCGAATATTGCCCCAACCTCGTGGCGGGATCGCGCATTCTCGCCCAATGCTATGCCAGTGCGGGCAAGGACTGGGGCAAGGCCTTCAGCTGCTACTACTCCGGCAACTTCACCACCGGGTATGAACACGGATACGTTCAACGCGTGTTCGACTCGATGTCCCGCGACGCGGCCTTCGCGGGCACCAAACCTATTCCGCTCCAAGCTAAAGTGCCGGTGAGATTGGCGCGTGTCGACAGGTCCACAACGGCTGGACTCAAGGCGGATAGCCCCACCTACAGGGTGGCGATGCGCAGCGTCGTCGATTCCGCCGTCTCCGCGGTCGTCGGACCGGCCATCGCCGGCGCCACCGGGGGCGGAGGTGGTCAAACTGGCGAGATGGATCAGCAAACCCTGCAGGCGCTCCAGGCTATCCAGCGCGCAAACGGCGGTATGCCGGGCTCGGTGCCGATCACCAATCCCGCGTTGAACAATACCCCGGCTCCGCCGCCAGGTCCGATCCCGACCGATCCTGCTACGGCAGCTGTGATGAGGCAGATCGGCGCGCAACTTCCGTCGAATGTGCCGATGCAGCCAGGCAGGATTCGCACCGATCCCGCCACTTCCGCGGTGATGTCCCAGATAGGCGTGTCTGCAGCGTCCCCGGCCGGCAATGAGCCGGTGGCGACAGGCCAGGGAAACGATGTCTTCGTGCCCCAGGTAAGAGGACCCAACGATCCTGTCCAGGGGACAACGCCACCGACGGTTACGGTTCCCTCGCGACCGGGTGTCGACAACGCGGATGTGCGCAACGGAGGCACGGACGATGCCTTCGTATTCTGACTTGCAGGCACGTGCCGGACGGATTCCGGGCGAGGCCACCGCACCGCTGGCTGCGCGGAAAGCAGCCTTCCCAACTCGGGCGGCCAAGCGTGCCGCCCCTTCCCGATCCAACCGCAATGAAGGAACCGAATGATGTCCCTGTCCACCATCAGCACCGCCATCGCCAAGTCCAGACATCCCCTGCTCAACACGGTTGCCCTCTTCGCCGTGATTGCACTGTTCGTCATGCCCGAGCTCGCGCTCGCGCAGACCACGCAAGATAAAGTTTGCGGATTCTTCTCCAACATCAAGGGCATCCTCAACGCCGCTTCGATTGTCGTGGTGACGGTCGCTGTCATCTTTTCCGGTTACCAGATTGCTTTCGCACATAAGCGCATTTCGGATGTGACCCCGGCCCTCATTGGTGGCGTGCTCATCGGTGCCGCTGCCCAGATTGCCAAGACCGTCGTTCAGGGTGACGACGCCGGCACCAGCGGGCAGTGCACGGAAGCGGGTAACGTCGGCATGCTCATTGATGCGCTGCAGACGGCCATGCACTTCCTGCAGTTCCATGCATAAGAACGTGCTGTTCCGCGGTTGCACGCGCCCTCCCATGTTCATGGGCGTGCCCTACGTCCCATTCTTCATGGGTGCGGGCTCGTGCCTGCTGCTGGCCATGTACTTCAATTATTGGTTCCTTCTGCTCATTCCCGTCGTGGTCTTCATCATGCGCATGATGGCTAAACGCGACGAGATGATCTTCCGCCTCCTTGGACTGCGCCTGCAGTTCAAGACGCGGGTCAGGAACGTGCAGGAACACGGTGGCATGTGGGTGTTTACGCCTAACGACTACCGCGATCCCAAGAACAAGCGCAGGAAGTAGGTATCCCGCCCTGGCCTCACGTGCCAGGGCCTTTCGTGCTCCATACGGTGAAATCGCCATGTTCACGCCCGACACACCCATAGCCGCACACATCACGCTTTCAAGCCATGTCTCGCCCACGGTCGTCAAGACCACAGGCGGAGACTATCTATTGGTGTGGCGCCTAGACGGCCTGCCCTTCGTCGGCAGGGAGGAATGGGAGATCGAGCACCGGCACAACACCTTCAACCGCATGCTGCAGACACTGCGGGCGCCGGATTACCCGAACATCGCCTTCTGGGTGCACGATATCAGGCGGCGCAGGCCGATCAAGGACAGCTCGAAGTTTGGACAACCGTTCAACCAGACGCTGTCGGATGCCTACTACAGTTCGCTGTCTGGCCAGAAGCTCATGCAGAACGAGCTTTACCTGACGATGATCTACCGCCCCGTGGTCGAGGGTAAGCGCTGGGTGGAAAAGAGCGGCAATGTCGAACGGCTGCAGCAGGAACAGGCGCAGGCCGTCGCTACCGTGCTCGAACTCGCCGGCAACGTCGAGGCCGTACTCAAGGACTACGCCCCCTATCGACTGGGCATGTACGAGGCGCCCAATGGCGTGGTCTTCTCGGAAGTCCTGGAGCTCTACGGATACATACTCAACCGGATCGACGAGCCGGTTCCGTCGCTCCGGGCGCCAATCTACGACTACCTCCCGGTCAGCCGGCAGCGTTTCTCGGCCAAGACGGGCGATTACGTGCTGACGACACCGGATGGGCAGAATCATTTCGGCGCGATCCTCAACATCAAGGAATACGTCGAGGCCACCTACCCCGGCATCCTGAACGGGCTCAAGTACCTCGACTTCGAGTACGTCATCACCCATTCCTTCTCGCCCATGGGACGCCAGAATGCGCTTTCCGCGCTCGAGCGCACCAAGGGCATGATGATCTCGTCGGGTGACAAGGCCGTGAGCCAGATCGTGGAGATGGATCACGCCATGGACCAGCTTGCATCGGGCAACTTCGTGCTTGGTGAGTATCACTTCACCATCGCGATATACGCCTCGAGCCAAGAGCTTCTCTCGCAGCAGATTGCGGCCACGCGCGCCGAGCTGTCCAATGCCGGGTTCGTCACGGTGAAGGAAGACCTCGCCGTCACCGCGGCGTTCTACGCCCAGTTCCCCGGCAACTGGAAGTACCGTACGCGGCTGGCGAATGTCAGCTCCCTCAATTTCCTCGGTCTCTCGCCGCTGCACAATTTCGCCACCGGGAAAAAGGAAAACAATCCTTGGGGCAGCTGCGTCACTACCTTGCAGACGACGAACGGCCAGCCTTACTACTTCAATTTCCACGCCACCCACCCCGCCGAGAACTCGCTGGGTGAGAAGGCCATCGCCAATACGATGGTCATCGGCAAGTCGGGCACGGGAAAAACGGCACTGATCAACTTCCTCCTGAGTCAGGTCCAGAAGCTCAATCCGTCGCCCACGATCTTCTTCTTCGACAAGGATCGCGGTGCGGAGATTTTCGTACGTGCCTGCGGCGGGAACTACCTCGCACTCGAGAACGGCAAGCCGACCGGCTTCAATCCGTTCCAGTGCGAGCGCAACGAGGCGAACGTCCAGTTTCTTGCCGACTTGATAAAGGTGCTGGCGGGGAAAAGCGTCTACAGCTCGAGAGAAGAGGAAGACATCTTTCGGGCCGTGGAAAGCATGCTCGACACTCCCATGCATCTTCGCACGATGACGAACTTCCAGAAGAGCCTGCCTAACCTCGGCGACGACGGACTCTTCATTCGCATGCGCAAGTGGACCGCGGGCAACTCGTTCGGCTGGGTATTCGACAACCCGCGCGACACCGTGGACCTGACGAAAGCGAACATCATCGGTTTCGATTACACGGACATCATAGACAACCCGGAAGTCCGTGCCCCCGTCATCAATTATCTCCTTCATCGCCTGGAGGCACTCATCGACGGGCGCCGCCTGATCTACGTGATGGACGAGTTCTGGAAGATCCTCGACGGCAAGGGCGGCCTGAAAGAGTTCGCGAAGAACAAGCAGAAAACCATCCGCAAACAGAACGGTATGGGCATCTTCGCTACCCAGAGTCCGGAGGATGCGCTTGCCAGCGACATCTCGGCCGCGCTGATCGAACAGACGGCCACCATGATCCTCCTACCCAATCCGAATGCCAGCCGCGAGGACTATGTGGACGGATTGAAGCTGACGGACGCGGAGTACCAGGTGGTGGTGAGCCTCGACGAGCGGTCGCGCTGTTTCCTCGTGAAACAGGGACATGCGTCGGCAGTCTGTCAGCTCAATTTGCGCGGCCTGGACGATGCCCTGGCCGTCATTTCGGCTTCCACCGACAACATCGAAATCATGCACGAGATCCTCAAGGCACGGGCCGAAACCGAAGGCGTGTCGCCGGACGACCTTCGTCCGGAGCAGTGGTTGGACGCGTTCTACGAGAATCGGAAAGGAAGCGGCAAGGGCAGACCTTCCCCCAGGCCGACCCCGACGTCTTCCCAGCGCGTCGCATAAATGGCAATCATCGACTCAGGACAGGAACCCATCATGAGCACAAAGACCAAGCTCAAGACCCTCCGTAGCCACCTCCTCAAGGCTGCTGTCGCTGCGGCCCTGACTCTTACATGCGGCATGCACAGCGAGCCCGCACGCGCGGGATGGCCGGTCATCGACTACACGGCCATCGCGAACTCGCTCAAGAACTTCTACGATCAGTATGGCCGCTGGGTCGAGACGGCCCAGCACTATCAGAGTGTTATCCAGCACTACGCCGACCAAGCCGCGTTCTGGCAGACCCAGCTGAACAAGTTGCAGCACCTCAACTTCACGTTGTTTACGCTCAAGCATCAGTTCACGGAAGTCGATGAAAACTTCGGCGTGGACATCGAGTGCCCGGGCCGAGTGGCGGCGGGTGGCCTCGCTGGCGTGCTGGATACGGCGCTCGACAAGTTGATTCCGGATATGAACGGTGACGTGCTCAAGCAACAGCAAGACATCTGCGCGCTGATCGTTCAGGCAAAGAACCTGAAGTACAACGATACCGTGCGTTATCTCAACTATGTGGCCGAGAAGGGTACTGAGATGGCAACGGCGCAAAGCAGCCTGATCGGAAAGATTGGCGAGTCCAGCGGAAACACGGCGAACTTCACGGCTCAGCTGACCGAGTTCGGCCAGACCCTGAATACGGCTCGTGCGCAGTGGGAGTCCAATCAGAAGCAGGCCGACGCACAGATCGACATGCTTCTGACAATGCAAGCGAACCTGTCCCGCCGCGCCATGAGCGGCTCTCCCAGCGTTCTCGGCACGGTCGTCAACACGGCGGCGCTGAAGGCCGCTTTCAACTAATGCCCGGAACGCAAGGATCGCGCGGGCTGGCGATACACATTCAGGAATAAGGCAACATGCCAAATATTACGGATTACATTTACTTCCGGCTGGTCTACGACTATCTCAACGAGCAGATCAGTACGTTCGGCATGGACCTTATGGGCCGCATGATGTCGTGGGCGAGCGCCATGGCGCTCGTACTCGTCACGTTGTGGATCATGATCCAGGGGTACCGGATCCTGACCGGCCAGTCGCGTGAGCCGCTCATGGCAACTGTCCTCAACATGGGACGGATCGCCGTCATCGTCGGTGCCGCCACGACCATGGCTGTGGCGGGAACCGGACTGCATACCTTCCTCACCGTTGACCTGGACAAGGAGGTCCATGGCCTCTTCACGGGCAATGACAACGAAACGACCGCAGACTCGATCGACGGGAACCTGGCCTGGACGCAGCTTGCGCTGAGCACGATCAACTCCGTGCAGGTGGTGCCGAGCGACGCGGAAATGCTTGCGAACAAGCAACGCGCGTCCTGGATCGCCGCATTCGGCACAGCCAGCCCGCCCATGGCAGCAGGTGTCATGCTTCTTCTTTACCAATTCGCCATGGCGCTATTCATCGGCCTCGGTCCCCTCTTCATTCTTTGCCTGATCTTCGACCAGACCAAGGATTTGTTTCGACGCTGGCTGATGTACGGTATCGGAACCATTTTTTCCATGGCGCTGTTGAGCGTCGTGTGCAGCATCGTTCTTCGGCTGACCATCAAGATCAACGAAGCCATGTGGGGCGCCAAGATCGTGAACAAGCTGCTCGGAAGCAGCACGGAAGGCCTGAACAGCATCGCCATGCAGCAAGGCGGCATCGGCCTGTTGCTCACGGCGCTCATCGTCTCCGTACCACCCATGGCGGCTATGTTCTTCCAGGGCACGCTCGGCAACTTCCTCACCTATTCCGCGTTTGGCGGTGCCGGCAGCAGCATCGGACCAAGTGGACAGCCGCCTGGGTCGTGGTCGGCGCATAGGCTCAGCGGTGGCGACGCGCAATATTCCCCGTCCGGCGCTCAATCGGGCTCGGCAGGTGCCCTTCAAGTTCGTAACGCGGGCGCGCTTCCGACACCTCAGCGCGACGAGATCAAAGTGCCAAGCAGGTAAGGGATCAATGAAATGCGCATCCTGTTAGCTTTTCTCACAATGTCATTCCTATTGATGTCGCTGCCCACGCAGGCTGAAGGAGGCTGTCCGCCTGGACAAGTCCCGCAGCAGGGAAACGGATGGCGTGCTTGCGTTCCAAACAACAACTCGAGTGCAACGCAAGGTCCATCTGACACTTTCGTTGGACCGCAGGCCGTTGCCAGTTGGATATCTCTCAGCGCCGATCCTGATAAAGGTGTGCTAGGAGAATCTGCGGACGCCAGAACTAAGGCAGACGCCGACCACACATCAATGGTTGATTGCGCAGCTAAGGGCGGAGTCAACTGTCGTGTCGTAGTATCGGCAAAGAACGGTTGCGTGGCGATGGCCGTAAGTTCCGACATATTTGCGACGGCGTCGGGCCCCACCCAGGGAACTGCCAACGCCGGCGCCGTCGAAAACTGCAAGCGTGGGAAAGACCCGGCTTGTCCGATCATTTATTCCAAATGTGTAAAGCCGGTGTACCAGTGACTTACCGTCACCTTCGTACAACCGGCGCTCGAACGGGACGTCTACGCCCATTGGGGCCATGTTCTTTCAGAGGACGCTCGGCGGCTTCCTCACCTATTCCGTTTGGCGGTGCCAGCAGCAACATCGGTTCGATGCGGACAGCCTCCTGGGTCGTGGTCGGCGCATAGTCTTTCCGGCGGCGATAGCCGGCAGCGGCGCGGGGAGAAACCTTTCGGTTTCAGCACTCTCGTTAGCCAGTGCAGTCCGTTCGTGGGAGGACTCGTTGGGAGGCTGTTTCGATGTTGCGACGATCGAGGCCGCCCTCGGTCATCGGCGGCTCTCGAATTCTGTACAAGAAGCTAAACCAGGGTAATGACGGTGATCTATGACGAAACATCCAGCCATGCTCTCCCTTAGTACCTGCGCGCTGCTGCTTCTCATCCCATGGGCCAGCGCACAGAACAACCCATACGCACCCACGTCCCACTCGGTACCCGCATCCGCGCCGACCAAAGGAAGCAAGATGGATGACCTGACTCGATTCGCGACAGGTGGGTCGAAGGTTCTCGACTCGGTGAAGGGCTCGCTCACCGACAAGGGCGGAGCGGACGTCGTTCTCATCCTCGACCCACCCACCTTGGCGACGGCGAAGCCGGGCGATGCGCCAGGGCGTGAGGTTCTGCTGCTCGTGCGCGATGCCTCGGGCGTGCTGCAGAAGGCGGCGTCCAACTCACGCGTGGTGCCGTGCGGCGCGTGCGGCGGCGTGGCCGGCGACCCCTACGGTTTCACGAAGATCGACGCGGGACACTTCACCATCGTCAACGGGGGCGGTAGCCGGGAGCACTGGTCGGACGAATACACCTTCAGCTATGCACCGGACAAGAAGAACTGGTTCGTAACCCGCGTGGTACGACGGGTGGACGATACGGTCACCGGCAAGCACAAGTCGTCCGAGCTGACCGCGAAGGAACTTGGCTCGGTGAGCTTCTCCGATTTCGATCCCTCGACCGTGCCAGAGGTGACGTTACCCTGATCGTTACGCATTGATGTGAGACCGCCCGGACGGGCTGGTTTGAAACACGCAGGAAGCGAGCAATTCCGTGAGTCAAACAGGAGCTACACATGGCGATTGATCGTGAGACGCAGGTCCTGACCGAAGCCTATGCGGCCGGGATCCGCTCCCCGAGGGAACTGGCCAATTTCATGGCCCAGGTCACTCATGAGTCCAACGGCCTGAACCGGCTGGAGGAAAGCTTCCGCTATACGCGGAACATTGCGCAGATTCCTGTCCAGTCGGCTTGGCGCGAAGGCCCCGAGGCCCTGGAGTCTGCCCGCCTGCAGGCCCTGCAGGGTCACCCGGAACGCCTCGCCGAACTGATGTACGGCGGACGCAACGGCAACGATGCGCCCGGTGACGGCTGGCGTTATCACGGTCGTGGCTACATCCAGCTCACCGGCAAGGAAAACTACCGCGCTGCCGGCGAGGCACTGGACCTCGATCTGGTAAAGCATCCGGAACTCGCCGCGGACCCGCAAAACGCCTCGCGCATCGCCGTGTGGTACTGGGAAAACCGTGTACCCGAGCAGGCACGTAACGATGTGCGTGCGGCTACGCTTGCCGTCAACGGCAAGTACAACGGCCTGGAAGCTCGCGAAACGCGCTTCCACGACTGGGAGAAGCGGCTCACGCCCGAGGTGATGCAGCGTCTCGAACACGGCGCTGCGTCGCTGCCTGCGCATCCCAAGCCTGCGCACCCTGCCGACCGCGGCCCTACCCTTCACGCAGGCGCTCACGGCGACGAGGTGCGCGCGCTGCAAGCGAGCCTCGCGGGGCTTGGCTACACCGACGCGCATCGCCAGCCGCTGCAGATCGACGGCAAGTTCGGTCCTGGCACCCAGGCCGCACTGGAGGCATTCCAGCGCGATCATCAACTGGCGGCTGACGGCGTGGCCGGACCGAAGACGCGTGCCGCGCTCGACGCCGCGACCCGACAACCCGTCGTTCGCCTGGACGACCCATCGCATCCGGACCATGCCTTGTTCGAGCAGGCACGGGCCGCCGTGCACAAGCTCGACGCCGAGCACCACCGCACGCCCGACCAGCACAGCGACAACCTCGCCGCGGCGCTTACCGTGGCTGCGAAAAAGGAAGGCATGACGTCCATCGATCGCGTGGTGTTGAGCGACGATGCCAGCCGCGCCTACGCCGTGGCCGGGGACACCCAGTCGCCGCACAAGCGCGTTGCCGATGTACAGACAGTGCAGGCGGTCAATACGCCCGTGGACCAGAGCGCATCCGCCCTGGCCCAGGCTCGGCCGGAACAGCCTGCCGCGCCAGCACCTCAGCAGCAGAGCAATGCCCCCACGCATCCCGGTATGGGAGCGCCATGATGGAGAACCGCATGATTCACGCCATCCAAGAGCACTACCGGCTCTCGCCTGCTCGCGTGCTGCGCACCGCAGCACGAAGCGCCACGTTCATCCTGGCTGCCGCGCTGCTCGCGGCTTGCAGCCCAAGCTCGCCGCCGTCGTCACAGACGTCTTCGCCGGCGGCGGCAGCCACCGCAGCCCATGCAAGCACCACGGTTGCACCGCCCGCCGCACCGGCCGGCGCGACGGCCTGCCCGGCAGAGAGCTTCGACCAGTTCCTGCCGCTCTTCGAAAACGACATCAACGTGCAGAGGGCCTACGTGACCGATCCGCTGCAAAGCGACTCGGTCGATCCCAACGCGGACCCCGAGCCAAAGCCGGTTTCAAAATCGCTGCCGAAGGATCAGGTCACCTTCCCCATCATGCCGAGCCAGGCCGATCAGACAAAGGACGGCCTGACAGCCAAGCGCACCGACGCCAGCGCCATCGATGTGACCGTAAAGCTGGTGAAACCGGACACCGACTACCAGATGACGTTCTTCTTCCGGAAGGACGACTGCTGGCACCTCTACCGCGTGAAGGACGACTCGCTCTGACCCGGAGGATGCACCCATGCCCTATCAAGACGTCATGAATGTCATCCTGCCCAAGCAGGGTAACCGCTCGGCACATATCACCGGCCATTACGGCGAACACCGTGCCAAAGGGCCTCACGGCGGTTCGGATTTCAACTACGAAGGCGGCCAGGCCGGCCTCAACCTGACCCATCCCGAGGTGCATTCGCCGATCGCCGGTGAAGTCACCTTCGTGGGCGGCCAGTACGGCACGATCAAGATCCGCGACGCCGAGGGTAACAGCCACGAGATCCTGCACACGCAATCCCAGTCGGTCAAAGTGGGCCAGCACGTGCAGGTGGGAGACGCGATCGGGCACATGGGCGGTCGTGGTCCGGATGGCGCCGCGCAGTACGCGCAACACGTCCACTATCAGATGAAGGACGCGCACGGCCGTCCGATCAATCCGGAGACGTTCTGGCGTGATCGTGAGGTCGGGCAGGTGAACCATGCCGCGCCGGCCTCCACGCGCGCGCATGCCGACGCGCCGCATGTCGTTCGCGAAGGCGATCGCGGTTCCAGCGTGCGGACGCTGCAGGAGAGCCTCAACGCGCTCGGCGTTCGCGACGAGCGTGGCCGTCCGCTGTCGCCGGACGGTCACTTCGGTGCGCATACGAAGCAAGCGTTGGAGAACTTCCAGCGCGCGCATGGCCTACCCGCAGACGGTATCGTCGGACCGCGCACCACGGAAGCGCTGCAGAAGGCCAAGGTACACGGCGCGCCAAGGCTCGACGACGCGGCGCATCCAGGCCACGAGATCTACCGCCAGGCACGCGAAGGCGTCCATCGACTGGATGAACAGCATCAGCGCGCGCCAGACCACAACAGTGAAAGACTCGCCGCGTCGCTGACCGTTGCCGCGCATCAGCAAGGCCTGCACCGCATCGACCACGTAGCGCTGAGCGACGACGCCTCCCGCACGTACGCCGTCCAGGGCGAACTGCAGTCGCCGCTCAAGCAAGTCGCCGAGGTCAACACCCAGCAGGCGATGGCAACGTCCATGGAGGAAAGCAGCCGGGCCTGGCAGCAAGTGGCCCAGCAGGCCCCCGACACGGCCCATCAACAACAGCAGGCGCAACGGCAGCAGGCAACGCCGGCCGTGCCGGGTGCAGGCCCATGAGAACAGGAACGCCGCAACGCGGCGTGGCCACCGTCTTCCTCCTGCTCCTGTCCGCACACGCTTACGGTGCCACCACGAAGCAGCCCGACATCAAGCTCAATCCGAGTCCGCGCATGCACTACGAGATCACCGCCACAGTCATCGATGCGCCAGGCACCTTCGAGCGGATCGAAGGCCACATCGATTACAAGGTGCTCAACGGGGCCTGTGTGCCCCTCACACCTATATCGGGTGCCACGGTGGAACCACAGACGCAAAGTCCCGTGACGTTCGTGCGCGCCGGCAACAATATTTTCAAAGGTGAGATCTACGTCGATCGAATTCAGGACGAAGACTACTTCGGCCTTGGTGTCTGCCACTGGTCGGTGGTCGGTGCCTCCGTGGACTTCCACCATGGCGAGGTGAACTTCAGCCCGGCGATCTACCATGACGACATTGTCAGCCAGAAGAGCGTGACCCGGTATTTCTCTGAGCGGTCCTATGAAAGGTCGTCACGTTCCCGAATCGATATAGGTTCGCCCAGAAAGGCAGACTTCACCGATCCGGGCGCGGTGTTCTCGATCACACTGAAGTCAACGGAGCAGTCCCAGTGAGACGATTAGCTACCCGCACTTTTTTCGCCCTCTTCGCGCTCCTGTCCACTCACGCATGCGATGCCACCATGAAAAAGCCCGACATCAAACTCAACCCGAATCCGCGCATGCGCTACGAGATCACGATGCGCGTTGAAGGCGCGCCAGGAAAATTCGATCGTATAGAAGGATATGCAGACTATGAGGTGATTAACCCGGCGAGCGTTCCGCTGACACCCTTTTCCGGCGCTACTATCGTGCCCCAAAGGCGTGAGACTATTGAATTCAAGCCTGTAAGCGAACATGTCTACAAGGCCGAGGTGTACCTCGACCGTTTCATGGATGAAGATTATTTCGGGCAAGGGGTGTGCCGCTGGTCGCTCGTTTCCGTCGGGGCGGGGCTCCGCCACGGGCAGATCACTTTCTCTCCCGGGATGTTAAAGAAGGACATTCTTGCGGGTTCGACGGTCACACGGTATTTCGCAAATGCGTCCTACGCAGACGGGAGCATGGAGCGAATCGATATTGGCGTGGACGATCCCAAGGAATATAAGCGGCCCGAAGATACCTTCACGGTGACTCTGCAAGCTTCGGAGAAATTGCCGTGAGCATGCGCTCGACTGACTATGCCTTATTGGCTAAAGAAAGCTACCAGGACCCGGTCCTGCAAAAGGAATTCGACCGCGGCGGAATAACTTACAAGGCGATCGATACCCTTGATGATCCAAGCACCGGCCTCCAGGCCACTGCCTATCAGCGCATAGATACGCAAGAAATTATCATCGCGTACAGGGGCACCGAATTCGACCGCGAGCCGCTGCATGACGGCGGCGTGGACGCTGGCATGGTGCTCACCGGCATCAATGCGCAAGAGGGAGAGGCAGCCGCTTTCACCAAACGTGTGCTCGAAAGGGCTGCTGACGTATCGAAACTCTCCGCGAACCCTATCGAAGTCACAGTCACCGGACATTCGCTGGGTGGCACGCTTGCCGAGATCAATGCAGCGAAGTTCGGCCTGCGCGGGGAAACCTTCAACGCCTACGGTGCGGGCAGCCTCTTTGGCGTACCCAACGGGGGCAACCAGGTTATCGACCACGTCCGCGCGGGCGATCTCGTAAGCGCCGCCAGTCCGCACTTCGGCGAGGTGCGCATCTACGCCTCCCAACAAGACATAGATACCCTGTCGAAAGCGGGCTATCGCGACGACAGCGGCATCCTGTCGCCACGCAATCCGATCAAGGCCACCGATTTCGATGCGCATGCCATCGACAACTTCGTACCGGACAGCAAGTTGCTCGGCCAATCGATCATCAGCCCGGAAAGCCAAGCGCGCTATTGCGCTCACGAGGGCATGGTCGACCGATATCGCAGCGACGTGATGAACATTCGCATGGGGCTGTCTGCGTCCTGGGAGATTCCCAAGGAGATCGGCGAGGGGGCCTACGGGCTCGGCCGGCAGGTTGCGGACGATCTCGCCACGGCGGGACATGCGATCGGGCACGCCGCCCACGAGGTGGCCGACGCCGCGAAGCGTGCCGGCCGCGAGATCGCCGACGACGTGAGCGAGGCAGGCCATGTCATCGGTAGCAAGGCGGCCGGGGCCTGGAATACGCTGACCCATCCGGGTAGCTGGTTCGAAGGGGACAAACCCGCGCCGCGTCTGGATGACAAGGCACACCCCGATCACTCTCTCTTTCAACAGGCACGCGACGGCGTACGGGAGCTCGACAAGCAGCACGGGCGCCCATCGGACGAGCGGAGCGATCGCCTTGCCGCCGCGCTCACCGTGGCCGCGAGGCAGAACGATCTGCAAAGCATCGACCACGTAACCTTGAACGGCGACGCCACGCGCGCATATGCGATGCAGGGAGAGGCGCAGTCGGCGTTCAAGCGCGTTGCCGAGGTGGATACCATGCAGGCCATGGCGACCCCTGTCGAGCAGAGCAGCCAGGCGTGGCAACAGGCAACGCAGCATAGCCAGTTGCAGGCGGAGAACCGACAGCAGCAGGAAGTCCGATCCGTACCGGGGCCGGGTCTCTGACGGGGACCGGAGAGACAAGCCACATCGCGCATCTACACAGACGTTAGGAAGACACAGCGACATGACTAAAACCAGAGGATACTGGGCGGGCGGCCTGTTGGTCGCCGCGCTTCTGGTCGGGTACGCACTCTCAGGCTATTTCACCTTGCATTTCCTTGGGGTGAGTGACGCACCGCTCACGATTGGAACCTATTTCGACTATGTAAGAGCGCTTTCGCTTGGACTGGCTAAATATCAGCCGTATGCATGGAAGATCAAGCTGGGCGGAGCCTTCGGATTCGGGCTTCCGCTCCTGCTTTGGTTCGTGTCGCTGTACTTCATCCTCAAACGCCGAAAGCAATCCATGCACGGCGACGCCCGTTTCGCCACGGCGGCCGACCTGCGCAAGCAGAAGATGCTCTCGCCCGCGCCCAACGGCATCCTGGTCGGCAAGTTCAAGGGCGACCTGGTGCGCCTGCCGGGCCAGCAGTTCGTGATCCTGGCCGCCCCGACCCGCTCCGGCAAGGGCGTGGGCGTGGTGATCCCGAACCTGCTCGACTACCAGGAGTCGGTGGTGGTGCTCGACATCAAGCAGGAGAACTTCGATCTGACGAGCGGCTGGCGAAAGTCGCAAGGGCAGGAAATCTACCTGTTCAATCCCTTCGCCGAAGACCGCCGCACGCATCGCTGGAATCCCCTCAGTTACGTGTCGAAAGACCCCGCATTCCGCGTGTCGGACCTCATGAGCATCGCCTCGATGCTCTATCCGGATGTATCCGACGACCAGAAGTTCTGGGTAAGCCAGGCCCGCAATGCGTTCATGGCTTTCTCGCTATATCTTTGCGAGAAGTGGGAAGACGACGAAAAGAAGGGTCGCCCGGAGATCATACGAAGCAAGCCTACGCTCGGCATGATCTATCGCCTTTCGTCGGGCGACGGCACGGATCTGCGCGAGCTTTATACGCGGCTCTCGAAGGAGCCGTTCCTGAGCGCGAACGCCCAGTCGGCTTTCGCCAATCTGCTCTCGCAGGCCAACGAGACCTTCGCGTCCATCCTCGGCACCTTCAAGGAACCCTTGAATGCCTGGATCAATCCCGTGCTGGACGCAGCCACCAGCGATGACGATTTCCTGCTCACGGATGTGCGCAGAAAGAAGATGACC
>NZ_JBNDHZ010000066.1:0-18579 GCF_056755355.1 Luteibacter sp. HAY1-4A | reverse complement strand
ACCTCGGCGTAATCGGGCTCTACCATTCCTTCGAAGACCGCCGCCAGGGCGCCCGCGCCGCGTCGTTCCTCGTGCTGGTGGGCGCGGTGAACGTGCCCATCGTGCATTTCTCCGTGAACTGGTGGAACACGCTGCATCAGGGTTCCACGGTGCGCCTGCTCGGTCCGTCGCACATCGAGGCCAGCATGCTCTGGCCGCTGCTCACCATGATGGCCGCCACCAAGCTGTATTACGTCGCCAGCCTGTTCGCACGGGTTCGCGCCGACCTCATTGCTTCCGAAGGCGGCAAGGGTTGGGTACGCGACCTGCTCGCGGGCCGCGACGGGGGCGGCGCCGCATGAACCTGTCCCTCGCCATGGGCGCGTACGGCTTCTATGTGTGGTCGTCCGTCGCCGTCTTCTTCATCGTCCTCATGATCGACACGCTGGCCCCGTTGGCCCGGCGCCGCCGCAACCTGCGCGACCTCCGCGCACGGATCGCGCGCCAGGAAAACCGCCGCCGGCCGGGAACCCCGCCAAGCAATGAATCCAACGCGTAAACGCCGCCTCGCCATCGTCATCTCGGTCGTGGCCGCCGCCGTCGTGGCGATCGGCCTCGTCGTGTTCGCCCTGCAGCGGAACATGAATTACCTCTTCACCCCAAGCCAGGTGCAGGAAGGCCAGGCCACGCAGTACGCCACCTTCCGCCTGGGCGGGATGGTGAAGGCCGGTTCCATCCAGCGCGCCGCCGACACGCTGAAGGTGAGTTTCATCGTGGTGGACGACGCCGGCGCGATGCCGGTCGAGTACACGGGCATCCTTCCCGACCTGTTCCGCGACAACCAGTCCGTGATCGCCACGGGGCGCATGGACAGCGGGCGTTTCATCGCCAACGAAGTGCTCGCGAAGCACGACGAGAACTACATGCCGAAGGAACTCAAGGACGCCATGGCCAAGGCGCACGAGAATCGCAAGATCGACGACAAGGCCATGAAGGATCCGCAGCCATGATCCCCGAGCTTGGCCAGTTCGCGCTCGTTCTCGCGCTCATCCTGGCGCTCGCCCAAGGTGTGCTGCCCATCGTGGGCGCCTGGCGCGGCAATGCCGCGCTGATCGCCACGGCGCGCCCCACGGCGGCCGGCCAGGCCGTGTTCGTGTTCGCCGCCATGGCGATCCTGATCTACGCGTTCCTCAGCTACGACTTCTCCGTAGCCTACGTGGCCGACAACTCGAACCTCGCCCTGCCCTGGTACTACCGCGTCACCGCGGTATGGGGTGCGCACGAGGGGTCGATGCTGCTGTGGGTGTTCATCCTCAACATATGGTCGCTGGCGCTGGCAGCCTTCAGCCGTCATCTGCCCGACGCCTTCGTGGCGCGCGTGCTCGGCGTGCTCGGCCTCATCGGCGTGGGCTTCCTCGCCTTCATCCTGTTCACCTCGAATCCGTTCCTGCGCGAACTGCCGATGCCGGCGGACGGCGGCGACCTGAACCCGGTGCTGCAGGATCCAGGCATGACCTTCCACCCGCCTGTGCTCTACATGGGGTACGTGGGCTTCTCCGTGGCCTTCGCGTTCTCCATCGCCGCGCTGCTCGGCGGCGGCATGGAACAGGCCTGGGTGCGCTGGGCGCGTCCGTGGACGAACGTGGCATGGGCTTTCCTCACCCTCGGCATCGTCGCCGGCAGCTGGTGGGCCTATGCGGAACTGGGCTGGGGCGGCTGGTGGTTCTGGGACCCGGTGGAGAACGCCTCGTTCATGCCGTGGCTGGTGGGCGTGGCGCTGATCCACGCGCAAGCCGTAACGGAGAAGCGCGGCTCGCTGCCGGCGTGGACGGTGCTGCTGTCACTGTTCGCCTTCTCGCTGTCGCTGCTCGGTACGTTCCTCGTGCGCTCCGGCGTGCTCACCTCGGTGCACGCGTTCGCTTCCGACCCGCGCCGCGGCCTGTACATCCTCGGCTTCCTGGTCATCGTCATCGGCGGTTCGCTGCTGCTCTACGCGATCCGCGCACCGAAGGTCGCCACGGGCAAGCCGTTCGCACCGTTGTCGCGCGAGACCGGCATCATGGTCGCGAACCTGCTGTTCACCACGGCCGCGGCCATGGTGTTGCTCGGCACGCTATTCCCGTTGATCGGCGACGCGCTGAACCTCGGGCGCGTGTCGGTGGGACCGCCCTATTTCGGCTTCCTCTTCGTGCTGCTGATGGCACCCGCCGTGCTGCTGCTGCCGTTCGGTCCGTACCTGCGCTGGGGACGTGCGGAGGGACACCAGCTGACGGCCATGGCGCTGCGCGCCGGCGTGGCGGCGGTGATCTGCGCAGTCGTCGCCGCGTTCTTCGCGCAAGGCCACCTGCGTGCCATCGCAGGCGTGGCGGGCGCGGTGTGGGTCGGCGCGGGCACGCTGGCCTATGTGGTGAAGCGCTGGCGCGAAATGCCGCGCGGCCGCCGCTATCCGGCCGAGATGGGCGGCATGCTGCTGGCCCATGCCGGCGTCGCCATTTTCCTCGTCGGCGTGATGCTGTCCGAGTCGCTCAGCGTCGAACGCGACGTTCGCCTCGCGCCCGGCCAGACGGAATCCGTCGGCGGCTACGACTTCCGCTTCGACGGGGTGGAAGAGACGGAAGGCCCGAACTGGCGTGCGGACGAAGGCATCGTCACCATCCTGCGCAATGGCACCACGGTGGGCACGATGCACCCGCAGAAGCGCACGTACTCGCGCGGCCAGGTGCAGACGGAATCGGCGATCGACGCGGGCCTGTTCCGCGACATCTACGTGGCGCTGGGCGAACCCATGGACGCTAACGACGTGAGCGGTGCGTGGGCCGTGCGTCTCTACCACAAGCCGTTTGTCCGCTGGATCTGGCTCGGTGGCCTCTTCATGATGGCCGGCGGGTTCCTGGCGGCTTGCGAGCGCCGTTTCCGCGCGAAGAAGATCGCCGCCGAAGCCGTGACCAGGCGGCCTGCCGATCCGGCGCTGAAGGCCGGGGAATCGCCGGCATGAGCCGTCTCCTGCCCCTGTTCGCATTCCTCCTGCTCGTGGGCCTGTTCGGCTTCGGCATCTGGTGGAACACGCAACACGACCAGCACGAGATCGTGTCGCCGCTGATCGACAAGCCCGCGCCGGCGTTCTCGCTGCCGGTGCTGGGCGAACCGACGCGCACGGTCGACAAGGCGTCGCTGCTGGGCAAGCCCTATTTCCTCAACGTGTTCGCCAGCTGGTGCATCGAGTGCGTGCACGAACACCCCATGCTGATGACCGCGGTAAAGGAACTGGGCCTTCCCATCGTCGGCTTCAACTACAAGGACGATCCGCAGGCAGCCACGGCATGGCTGGCGGAACATGGCAATCCGTTCGACGTGATCGTCGCCGACCGCGACGGGCGCACGGGCATCGACTTCGGCGTGTATGCCGCCCCCGAAACCTTCCTGGTGGATGCGAAAGGCGTGATCCGCTACAAGCGCATCGGCCCCATCACGCCCGAGGTGCTGGAAAAGGAAATCCGTCCGGCGCTAGCGGCCTTGGCGAAGGAAGCCCCCTGATGCGCCGCGTCCTCGTCTGGCTGGCGTTCTGTCTCGTGCCCGCGCTGGCGTTCGCGCAGGCGATCCAGCCGCTGCCGTTTCGCGACCGCGCGGAGGAAGTGCGCTTCCAGAAGCTGAGCGCCGAACTGCGCTGTCCGATGTGCCAGAACGAAACACTGGCCGACTCGAACGCGCCGATTGCGCACGACCTGCGCCGGCAGGTGTTCGAGATGATCCAGGCCGGCAAGAGCGACGAAGAGATCAAGGCGTTCCTCGTCGACCGCTACTCGCAATTCGTGCTGTACAAGCCACCGGTGGAACCCTCCACATGGCTGCTGTGGTTCGGGCCGCTGGTGCTGCTGGCCGCCGGCGGTGTCGTCGTCGCCATCCAGGTACGCCGGCGCGCCCGCCAGGCACCGGCATCCGCGCCCGTCAACGACACCGAGGACGACTGGTGACTCTTGCGTTCTATCTCGTCGCGGGGGCCATGCTCGCCCTCGCGCTCGCCCTCCTGCTCGTTCCCCTCGTTCGCCAGGGGCGCCGTCATGGCCGGTCCCGCGCCATCTTCGGCCTGGCCGTGGCCATCGCCGTGCTGGTGCCCGTCGCGAGCGCCGGCATCTACCTGCTCGTCGGCACGCCGTCGACCCTGGGCGGTGTGGAACCGGCCAAGGAAATGACGATCGGCGAAGCCATCGATCAATTGCTCGCGCGCGTGAAGGAACACCCGGACGATGCCGAGGCCTGGGTGCTGCTCGGCAAGACGTACGCCATGCTGAAACAGCCCGCGGACTCGCGCAGCGCGTACGACCATGCGCTGAAGGCCGATCCGAAGAATGTGGCCGCCATGGTCGGCTGGGCGGAAGCGGATTCACTGGTGCGGCCGGACCATCGCATCGAAGGTCGCGGGTTCGACCTCCTCCAGGGTGCGCTCGCCATCGAACCGGAAAGCCAGCGTGCACTGTGGCTGCTGGGCATCGCGCAGTTCCAACAGGAGCGTTACACGGACGCGGCGGCCACCTGGCGCAAGTTGCAGCCCCTGCTCGATCCCGATTCCAACGTGGCCCATGCCGTCGCCCAGCAGATCGCCACAGCCGAAAAGCGCGCCACGGGACAGCCCGACACGGAGCGTGGCACCATCGACGGCAAACCGTGAGGGAATCACGCATGGGCGACGCGCGCCGCTACCACTCGCTTTCCTCGCCGTTCCGCATGAAACGCGGAGGCGAACTGCATGGCGCCCGCGTGGCGTTCGAAACCTGGGGTACGCTTGCGCCGGCGCGGGGCAACGCCATCCTGATCCTCACCGGCCTGTCGCCTAGCGCCCATGCCGCGGCGAACGCCGAAGACCCCACGCCCGGGTGGTGGGACGCCATGATCGGTCCGGGCCGCGCCTTCGACACCGACCGCTTCTTCGTCATCTGCGTGAATTCCCTCGGCAGCGACAAGGGCTCCACGTGCCCCGCCTCCATCGATCCGTCCACGGGCGAACCATACCGCCTGACCTTCCCCGAGTTGTCGCTCGAGGACGTGGCTAACGCCGCCTTCGAGACCGTCTCGGGGCTGGGCATCGCCAAACTGGCCTGCCTGGTCGGCTGCTCCATGGGCGGCATGAGCGCGCTGGCGTACATGCTGCTGCATCCGGGCAGCGTCCGGACGCACATCAGTGTGGACACGGCGCCGCAGGCACAGCCGTTCGCCATTGCCATCCGCTCCCTGCAACGCGAGGCCATCCGCCTCGATCCACACTGGCGCGACGGACAGTACCAGGGCGACGAGTGGCCGGAGCACGGCATGAGCATCGCGCGCAAGCTCGGTGTCATCACCTATCGTTCCGCCATGGAGTGGAACGGCCGCTTCGCGCGCATCCGCCTCGATCCGGACGAGCGCGAGGAAAGCGCGCCGTTCGGCTTCGAGTTCCAGGTGGAGTCCTACCTCGAAGGCCACGCGCGCCGTTTCAACCGCCAGTTCGACCCCAACAGCTACCTCTACCTCTCCCGCGCCAGCGACTGGTTCGACGTGGCGGAATACGGTGATGGCGATGTGATGCGCGGCCTGGCCCGCATCCATGTCGACCAGGCGCTGGTCATCGGCGTGAGCACGGACATCCTGTTCCCCCTGGAACAGCAGGAAACCATCGCGAAGGGCCTTGAGGCCGCGGGCGCCGAAGTCGACTTCGTGGCCCTGGATTCGCCGCAGGGCCATGACGCGTTCCTGGTGGACATCGAGAACTACAGCCGGGCGATCGGCGGCTTCCTCCGCAAGATCTGACCGGTCGGTAGCCCCAAACCCCGTTTCATTCAAAGGCCGGGACAGCCGATTTGCTATGATCGGGGGCGACCGGCGTCCCCCGCGCCACGTATCCAGAGGTTCCACCCATGATCACGGTCGACTTCCCTGGCAGCGCCAAGCTCATCGAGGCCATCGACGCGTCGGTGACCCAGCCGAGCACCCCGGCCATCACCGACAACCTGCGCAACGCGCTGTGCCGGCTGATCCGTTCCAAGGAAGTGGAATTGCCCTCCTGCGTGTTCGAGACCGCTGGCGACCACTACGCCCGGCGCGAGCTGTATCGCAGCGAAGAGCACGGCTACAGCGTGGTCGCCATGACCTGGGGCCCCGGCCAGGGCACCCTGATCCACGACCATTGCGGCATGTGGTGCGTCGAAGGCGTCTGGAACGGCGCCCTGGAAATCGTCCAGTACGAACTGCTCGACCACGAGGCCGAGCGCTACCATTTCCGCCCGGTGGGCTCGATCCAGGCCGGCCCGGGCTCCGCCGGCAGCCTCATCCCGCCGCACGAGTACCACACCATCCGCAACCCCAGCGACGATGCCGTGGCCGTCAGCCTCCACATCTACTCGGGCCGGATGACGCAGTGCGCCGTGTTCAAGCCCGAGGGCGACGACTGGTACCAGCGCACCGAGCGCCAGCTGGGCCTCGACCGGGTGCACTGAATCCAGCATAATTCGCCTCCCCATGCCGAAATGGCGGAACCGGTAGACGCGGCAGACTCAAAATCTGTTTGTAGAAATACAGTGTGGGTTCGAGTCCCACTTTCGGCACCAATACAAAAGGCCCGTCGTTTTACGATGGGCCTTTTTCGTACCTCGCACTTTCATCTTGTCCTGAGTGCTCTGGGCGCGGGACACGGCCACGCCTGACCCTCAGCTGCGGAGGACGGTGATGCCGATCAGCTTCGGGCGCACGCCAGAACACTGACTGTTGCTGACGACAACCTGCACAGGCCTGTCGTTCGATAGGGCCGTCAACGCCGCTGCGTAATAAGTCTTGTAGCCGGCGTCCTCAATTCCCGTGCCGGTCAAGTCGGTGGCACCGCATCCCGCTGGATTCGGGAGGGATGTGTCGATACCTACGGAGAAATGCTCGGTGCCCCAACCTGTGACGATCTGGGTAATGTGCACGGGCCCAGTGGCCGTCTGTGCGAACGCACCAAAAGACGACAGGGCAAGGGCCGCGCCAAGGAAGATATTCTTCATGATCTTTCTCCTAGATACATTGATCGATCGATTGTTTTTGCGATGATTCGACGGGCCGGCAAGGGTGCGTCAATCGTCCATGAGAATGTCAAGCACAGCCCCCATGTCGGTGGTGGCCCCACAGAACCAACTCGACGCGGGAGATGAACTACACGAGGCCGTACGCACCTTCGCTCCCTCCGTTGTATAGGCAGCCCTGATCGTCGGGAGGTCCCGTGCGCCGAGACACGTACCGCGAGTCAGCCACATGAAGGGAGCAAGCCAGACAACATTCGGGTCGGAATCCATGCGCGCCGTATAGCGTGCGGGGTTCTCAAGCGTGACGCCGAGGCAATTGTTCACCGCGCCGGGAACGATGATGTATTTCTTTCCGGGTGCGTAGTTCGTTTCCAGGCCATTGAGGGTGTTCGTCCAATTCTTGTCCGAAAGGCCGTAGTTATCGAATCCGACCCAATCGAGCAGCTTGATGCCCTCGCGCATCGAATCGAAGTCCGGGGTCAGGATGGACGCAATAGGAATCGCTGCCGTCGCAGGATTGCCACGTATCGCGGCCACCGCATTCGCAAGGGCCGGATGCGCCTGCCCGTTCTGGTCATTTAGGTGGCCATCGCCGTTCGGTTCGTCGACGATATAGATGGCGGTAACCGTGCTTCGCTCCGGATCTCCCGGAATCAAAAAGCCGCGATCCACCATCTTTTGCACGAGACTGTTCCATTTGACAGCCGCACCGACGTCGAGGCGAAACCCCACCTCGTTCGGCGCGTGCAAGAACAGGAACGGAAATCCAGGAATAACTGCATGTACATGGGCCCGACGGGCGTTCTCGAGTTGAGATAACACCCAGTCCTCCGACCAGGCAACGTTGTCGCTCGTGCCGCTCCAGTCCATTATGGAATAGAGATTTATGTGATCCTGGAATTCGGGAAGATCCGGAGTATGTGGCGACACCGAAGCGTAGTCTCCACCAAAATATCCGAAGAATTTCTGCGCACTCTGAGCAAAAGCCGACGAAGGCAGAATGAGTGCCGCCAAGCATAAGGCGCTCCGAAAAAAGCCAGCACTCCGGCATCGGCGCGTCTCGTCGGTGCGAGAGCGTTGCGAGACGATGATAGACACGATGGATCACCCCTGAGCGAATGAAGCGCGGCCCCTTGCAGCGCTACAAAAGCTTGCTGTGACTACCTTGCCCTGTCTGTAGGCTGCCGCCTAGTCCTGGTGTAGTCCTTGGACTACACCCGATACGAACTGCCGAGATACATGGGAGGCGGTTAAGCAGGCGATCCGCGGCAGGTTTTGGGGGAATTTCCTGGAAACAGTGGAGAACCCGAGGACGCTAAGTGCCTCGAGTGCCGATTCAAATGGGACACAGCGCGATCGAGCGCGAACGCTGATCGATCGCGAGAATGGTGGAAGACAGCGCGTGCGCGCCGATGAGAATCTCCGGAAAGCGTTCGGAGACCTTGGCGTTGACGTTGGACCATCGGGCCTCGCCTGCTTGTACCGGCCCCGGCACGACACCTTTGGATGTCTCGATCTTGCCGTTGGTGAGCTGGGCCGATGCCGCCGTTCCCAACGGTGTACCCGACACTTCGGGCCACAGGCGCGCCGGAACCACCATGGCGACGTTGGCACCGGAGTCGAGGTTGGCTTCGAATGACTTGTCGCCAATGGTGATCGGCACTCGAAATGCGCGCTCGTACGGCAGGACGCCCGCGTCGCTGCGAGAAAGACCCTTGGACCTGCTGAAAGAAATCCTCCTGGCGCCATAGTCGATGACGAGCAATCCATCGGCGAAGTACTCCCTCCCGAGAATGCCATCGAAGGCCGCCTCGCCACTCACATGCTTGCGGTAGTCGCGTGTAATGAGGCTGAGGCTCTTGCGCTCGATCGACCCGACGGACAAGGAATCGACGGCGGTGGTCTCGACCTCGGCCGTGGCCACCCCGTCGGACGTCGCGGCAGCGCCGCCGGGTTGCAGGCCCAGCACCGGAAGAAGGCTCGCATCGAGCCGGCCCACCCCACTTGCGCCCGTGTCTACAGCGAAGCGGAAGGGACCCTTTCCGTTGACCGTCGCCTGCACATAGATTCGACCGTCAACCACCGAGAAGGGGATGACCACCGCACGAGCATCCGGTGCGCGGACAATCGAGCACGCGTCCTCTCCCCATGCCGTATCAGTGGCGATGGTCCCCAGGCAAACCATCAGCGTCGCGAGCCATACGTGTTTCATTCCTTCGCCTCCCCCTTTCGTAGAGTCGACCGTAGCCCAGTCGTAAGAACTCTTCGACCCAACGGATGGCATGGGCAAGGGGGACGGGTGCCCGCCTCCCGAAGCGGCAGGGGAGAGGCGCGCGAAGCCGAAAGGCGAGCCAATAAAAAGGCCGCCTGCGGTAGCAGGCGGCACTGGGGAAACGCGCGATGACCCTCGCGGGACATTTCTAGTTGTGGGCGACGCGTCGCTTAGAAGTCGTACGTAGCCGTCAGGCGGGCGTAGCGCGGGTTCTGGAAGTACTGACCGAGACCGTAGTTGTTGAGCACGGTCTGCGGCAGCGCTTCATACGTCGCGTAGCTGTTGAGCGGCTTGCGCTCGTTGGTGATGTTGAAGACCGACAGGCCGAAAGCGAGCTTGCCTTCGAAGTACGACGGACGGTAAGTCACCGCGAGATCGAGCTGGCGGTACCAGGGATTGCGCTTGTCGCCCGGGTGCGACGGCATGCCGTTGCAGTTGTGGTACGACGAGCCGTAACCGATCGGATCCGGATCCGCCTCGCCGTCTTCGAAGCCAAGGCACGACTTCGGCGCACCGGAGGCGAGACGCAGGTTACCCGAGACCAGCCATTCGTCCGAGAGCTGGTAGGCACCGTAAGCCTTGATCTGGTGCGTACGATCGTTGGCCAGGAGGCCATTGGCATAACGCATCAGTTCGGCGGAATCCCAGTCCTGCGTCTTCGAGATATCCGTCTGGCCGATGTCCGACTTCGTCTGGCCTTCCGTGTTGCCGTAGGAACGCGAGAACGTGTAGTCGAGGCGACCCTGCCACTTGCCGTCGAACGGATGCTCCAGGTAGAGGTCCAGCGCGTAATAGGAACGCTTGGCCTTCTGCGAGAAGCCCCAGTCTTCCTGGTTCATCTTCACTTCGGTGCGGCCGGAGCCATCGACGTTGGCCAGGCTGAACGTATTGGTGTCGCCTGGATTGAAGATGATGCAGCCAGGGATGACCACCGAATCCGGGTCGAGACCTTCGCGGGTCATCTTGTCGGCGATCTTGCCCGTGTCGCATACGTCGTCGATCGCCGTGCGCAACTTGCGCACTGTGACCTTGGCACCGGTGACCCAGTCGGAACCCAGGGTCTTGTCGAAGCCCAGGATGGCTTCATCCTGGTACTGGGACTTCAGGTCGCGCGCCGCGACGGACTGGGCGTCGATCGGCTGGCCGAACTCGCCATCCGGCGACACGAGACCGCCCAGCTGGGTGAGACCGGTCGGGCGACCGTTCTGGTCGATACCGGTGTAGTTGAAGTACTCGTAGGTATAGGTCGACGACGAGGCGCCGCGTACCGCGACATTATTCGGCAGCGCGAGGTAGTAGCGGCCGAGGTTGCCGTAGATCTTCAGCGACGAGTCGCCGAACACATCCCACGACGCACCGAGGCGCGGGGCCCACTGTGCCTGGTTGTTGACGTACGGCTTGTTCTTGTCGTTGAAGTTCTTGAAACCGTCGTTGCGCAAGCCGATGCTCAGCAGCACCTTGTCGTTGACCTGCCAGCGGTCCTCGATGTACTGCGCGCGCTGGTCGAGCGACATGTTCGTCACGCTCGAAAAGATCACGCGGCGCACGTAGTAGCCGTCGCCGCCCGGTGCGCCAATGCCCTGCCCGACGCTGATGGGATTGCCCGGATTGGCAGAGCGGAAGTAACGCCAGTAATACCCCGGGCCGCTCGTCGACGTACCTTCGTCGATGCCCTTGTAATGCATGTTGTCGATACCACCAGCCAGGTGGTGATCGCCCAGCTGCCATTCGAGGTCGAGGCGGAGACCGTGGGTACGGCTACCCGCGCCCGGATCCTGGCTGGTCTGCGAAGAGTTCAGGTTCGTGATGGGAGTGCCGCCGTTGAGCGCAGGATCCTGCAGCGTCGGGCTCATGATGTAGGGCTGCTGGTCGATGTTCGGCGTCGGGTTGTGCAGGTAATCGTCCGTCCATCCCTTGGCATAGGTCGCCGTAAGCGTGATGTCGTCGGTGATATAGGACGTGTACTTGGCGATCGCATACTTCGACGTGATCTTCGACGTATCCGCATCCGCGCCGGTACGACCCGTATTCGTACGCGTGTCGTAATCGTAGCCAGTGTAGTAGCCGCGCTGCTCGTCGGTCGAATGGATGCCCGTCAACTCCAGGATGTTGTTGTCGTTGATGTTCCAGTCGATCTTGGCGTAGATCTTCGGCAGGTTGTACGTGTAGTGGTTGTTCGCAACCGGATTGGCCTCGGCATTCGAGGTGCTGGTGCCTTCCGACTTCTCGGCCTCGGCCGCGACGAAGAAGAACAGCTTGTCCTTGATGAGCGGACCGCCGACGTAGGCGCTATAGGTCTGCGTCCACTTGGTATTGTCTTCACCGTTGCGGTAGATGGCGCCTACCTTGCTGGTGTCCTGGTAGCCGTAGCCGGCCGGCAACGGGCGGCTGCCGTAGTAGACGCTGCCCGGATTGGAAGCAGCGAACTTCGGCTCCCAGAGAATCTGCGCGCCAAAATGCCACTCGTTGGTACCGCGCTTGCCGACCTGCGAAATGACGCCACCGTCGGAACGGCCGTACTTGGCGGAATAGCCGCCGGTATAGACTTCCTGCTGGTCGATCGCGCCGTACGGCAGGCCGACGCCGCCGAGGGCCTTGTAAGGGTCGGTCGTGTTGTAGCCATTGATGTAGTACGCGTTCTCCGAGGCACCGGAACCACCGAACGACACCGTGCGGAAGCGGCCATTGCCGAGCGTGCTCTGGCCGGAGACGGCGCCCGGGGCGAGCAGCGCGATGGCTTCCGCGTTACGACCCAGCGGCAAGCGAGCCAGGGTCTGGGCATTCACGACGGTGCGCGAATCGACCGTCGAGGTATCGATAGGCGGCAAGGAATTGGCGGAAACGGTGACGGACTCCAGCGACTGCGCATTCGCCGCGGTCGCGGCGCTCGCAAACGAAACGTCCGAGGCGCCACCCACCTTGATCTGGATGTTCTTGCGCGAATCCACAACGGCACCATCGCGCTTCAGGCTGACGGTGTAATTACCCAGCGGCAGGTTACCGACACGGTAACGGCCATCGGCATCGACCGGCACATCGCGCGTGAAACCGCTATCGCTCGTCACGGTGACGGATTCGCCCGCCGCGGCCGGCGCCTGGCCGAAGATGGAACCCGTCGTCGCCTGCGCGAAAACCGTGCAGGTAGCACCCATGCCGAGTGCCAGCGCGACAGCCAGCACCGACGGCCGCACAAACGTGCGCCGCTCGCTTCTCAAGAATTCCATGCTCTCCCCCAAGGAAAGTGATTCGAAATGAAAAAGTTGGTCTTACACCTGCACTTCCATCCCATGCGATACCGTCGATGCGTCGCTGCTGCTTCCCCAAGCAAAAACGTCGCATCGCGTCGGACGGAACTATCGGTCAACCGAGCAAACGATTTGGATGTCCAAATCTTCTACGGGCCGAGGGCGAGACTATGCGTCCGTATGATGACAAGTCAATAGATGTCATCGGTAATTTTGAACATCGGCAATAACTTGCGAAATGGGCGCGATCTAGAGTTCGCGCAGCACGCGGAAACCCACGCGTGCGTTGCGCAAGTCGGCTGAGGCGCCCTGCCGATAGGCCGAGCGCACCATGTTCGGTGCGCTGCCCCACGAACCGCCGCGAATCACGCGGCGCGCGCAACCCGGATTCACCCAGGCCTCGGCAGTGCGCGGTGCGCGCACGTAGTTGTCGTGCCAGCAGTCGGCGACCCATTCGGATACGTTGCCGCCCATGTCGTACAGGCCAAACGGATTCGGCGTGAAGCTCATGACCGGCGCCGGCCCCCAGTAGCCATCCTTGTAGCCGTTGAACGCATTGCTCCAGCGCCGGCCGGAACCCGATCGGTCGTTGCCGCCCGTGAGGTTTTCCACGCGTGACGCGGGATTGCCGTCGCCCCACCAGTAGCGCGTGGTGCTGCCGGCCCGCAGGGCGTACTCGAATTCGGCCTCGCTCGGCAGCCGGTACGTCTTGCCACTGCGTTTGGAGAGCCAGTCGGCATAGGCCTTGGCGTCGTTCCAGGACACGTTGATGACGGGCAGGCGATCCTGCCCGGGCTTGCCCGCGTAGTCGTCCTGCCATGTGACGGAAGGTTCGTCGCGCAGGCCACCGCTTTGCTCGTCGTAGACACTGCCACCACCCAAGGTCTGCGACTGCGGCACATAACCCGACGACCGCACGAAATCGCGGAACTGGCCGATCGTGACGGCGCTGCGCGCCATGGCGAAGCCCTTGGCCACCTGTACTTCATGCGCCGGCGATTCGTTGGCGTCGTGACCGGTTTCGCCTTCGGGCGATCCCATGGTGAACGTGCCGGTCGGCACGACCACCATCGCCGGGGCCTGTCCCGCGGCGTCCAGGAAACGATCGGCGAACACCTGCCCCGGCTTGTAGCTGGCATACAGGCGTGCGTTCGTCATCCGTTCGTTGAACTCGTCGATGCCGGCAAGATCGGGACTGATCTGCTGCGCCTTCGCGGCGAGTTGCGCGGCCAGGTCGATGTTGCCGGCATCCAGTGCCGTCCGTGCCTGGGCGAGCATGGTGGTGGCATTCTGCCGGCGCATGCCCTCGATACGTCCCCGCGTGTCCTGCAGCGCCTGCGACTCGGGCAGGATCGCCGCGGCTTCCGCCAGCGTGGCGTCCGCCGTGGCGAAATCGTTCTGCGCGACGGCAGCCAGCGCCTTGTCGAGCACCGAGCGTTGCACGGTGGTGATGCCCTGCTCCGCCACCGCGTTTTCCGGATCCAACTGGAGCACCGCCCGATAGGTGTCGAGGGCGCTGTCGCCGCGCGGCTGCGTGGACTTGCCCGCCTGCAGCTGGGCCGCGGCCTGGCCGAGCAACGGGCGCACCTTGTCGAGCACCCCCAGCTTCTGCTGCAACGGCGCGGCCACGGCCGCCGAGGACGGCAGGGCTTTCAATGCCGTCAAGGCTTCCCGCGCGGCTTCCGCGTCCCCGAGCGCGATGTCCTGCTCGATGCCCGCGGCAAGCCGAGCGCGCACTTCTTCCATGCCGGCAAGGGCGCGACGATTGTCGGCCTGTTCCTTCAGGACGCCGGCGAAGAGCGCCGCGGCGCTGTCCTTGCCACCAACCAGGCGGTCGGCAGCGAGCGCCTTGTCGCCCTGGTCCAGTAAAGCGGCCAGCTCGGGCGTGTCGGGGGTCTTCTGCGCGGGCAACGCGATGTCCGTGCTCTTCTCGCGATGCCGGGCGGCGATTACCGCGGCAGGCGCCAGCATGATCGGCGGCCCTGCGTCGATTTCGGAAACGACCGCCGGTGGCGCCGCCTGGGGGCGCTGGTCGAAGCCCATCACCGCGGGTTGTCCGCGCAGGGGCGAGCGCGCCGTGTTCTGCGTGCGCTGCACGTGCAGCGCCTGGGGAAAGAAGTGGTAGAACAGCGCGAACGCGAGCACGGCGACACCGAGCGCCCCGCCTATGGCGCGCTGTCGGCGGACGGTCTCGGTGTTGGGCATGGTGGGCGGTTCCGTGCAGGCCTGCTATCGTGCGCTGCCACCTTAGGGAATCGCGCGCGACAGGGCAACACGAGGCGTCGACGCGGCCCGGTAATTCAAGGAATCCGCATGACATCGAGCGACGTCGCCCCCGAGGCCCCCTGGATCGAACGCCGCGAGGCATTGGACGCATGGCTGGCCCCGATTGCGCCGCAGGCGGTCGTCGGCCTTGACACGGAATTCATGCGTCGAAACACCTTCTATCCGCAGCTGGCCCTGCTCCAGCTCGCCCACGACGAGCGCTACGCGCTCATCGACCCACTCGCCCTGCCCCTTCGCGAATCGCTGGAGCCCGTGTTCGCCGCGCAGCCGGTGGTCACGGTGATGCACAGCGCCGGGGAAGACCTCGAGGCCCTGGCGCCGTACCTGCCGGACGGCCCGCACACCTTGTTCGATACACAGATCGCGGCGGCCTTCGCCGGCATGGGGCTGGGCATCAGCTACCGCTCGCTGGTCGCGGAACTGGTGGGTGCCGAGCTCGACAAGGGGGAAACACGCAGCGACTGGCTGCAGCGTCCGCTCACGGAATCGCAGAAGCTCTACGCCACGCTGGACGTGGTGCACCTGCACCCCGTGCACGCCATCCTGGCCGAGCGGCTCGCCGAGCGCGGCCGCTCGGCCTGGCATGCCGAAGATTGCGCCCGCATGAAGCGTCGTGCCAGCCACCGGGAAGGCGATCCGCAGCCGCAGCGCGGCTTCAAGGCGGCCAGCGACTGGCCGCGCGAGAAACAGGCCCTGCTCCGCCGTGTGCTGCGCTGGCGCGAGACCACGGCGCGCGAGTTGGACAAGCCGCGGTCGTGGCTGCTGGAGGACGTACAGGCCCTGGACCTCGTGGGCAACGTGCCGGATGTGCCGGCGAAGCTCGACGAGCGCACACGTGGCACGCGGGCCCTGCGCTCGCCGCAGCGCCAGGAACTGTTCGAACTCCTGCGCCGCCCGCTCGACGCCGAAGAGATCGAAGCCACGGCACCCGTCGTCGGACATCCGGTGGGCGAAGCCAAGCGCGCCATCAATGAGATGCGCAGCGCGGTGGACACCCTCGCCACGCAACTCGACATTCCGCCCGGCCTGCTCTGCGCGCGCCGTTCGATGGAAGAGTTCGTGATGACCGGCACCTGGCCGGAGGCGCTCGAGGGCTGGCGCCGTGGTGTCCTCCACGAGCGCCTGTCGCCGCTGTTGCCGGGCTGAAGAATTCCCGCCCGAAGGCGGGAATTCGCTTTCCAGGGACCGCTCGGCCGGCTAGTGCTCGAAATCGATCACGACGCGACCCTGGATGTCGCCCTTGTGCATACGCGCAAAGATGTCGTTGATGTTCTCGAGCTTGTCGGTCGAGATGGTGGCCTTCACCTTGCCCTCGCCGGCGAAGTTCAGTGCCTCCTGCAGGTCGAGCCGCGTGCCGACGATCGATCCGCGCACCGTGACACCGTTGAGCACGGTATCGAAGATCGGCAGCGGGAAGTCGCCCGGCGGCAAGCCGTTCAGCGACACTGTGCCGCCGCGACCCACCATGCCCATCGCCTGTTCGAAGGCCTTGGGCGACACGGCGGTGACCAGCACGCCCTTGGCACCACCCACGTGCTTCTTCACGAACGCCATCGGGTCTTCGTTGCGTGCGTTCACCGCGAGCGACGCGCCGAGAGACTTGGCGAGTTCGAGTTTCCTGTCGTCGACATCCACCGCGATGACGTTTCGGCCCATGGCCTTGGCGTACTGGACGGCAAGGTGTCCCAGTCCGCCGATGCCGGAGATGACCACCCAGTCGCCGGGCTTGGTGTCGGTCACCTTCAGACCCTTGTACACCGTGACGCCCGCGCACAGGATCGGCGCGATGTCGATAAAGGACACGTTGTCGGGCAGGTGCCCCACGTAGTTCGGGTCCGCTACGACGTATTCGGCGAAGCTGCCGTTCACCGAGTAGCCCGTGTTGTGCTGCTGCTCGCACAGGGTTTCCCAGCCACCGAGGCAGTGGACGCAATGGCCGCAGGCATCGTAGAGCCAGGGCACGCCCACGCGGTCGCCTTCCTTGACGTGCGTGACACCGGCACCGACGGCGACCACGTGGCCCACGCCTTCATGGCCAGGAATGAAGGGCGGATTGGGCTTGACCGGCCAGTCGCCTTCCGCGGCGTGCAGGTCCGTATGGCAAACACCCGTGGCGGCGATCTTCACGAGGATCTGTCCTGTGCCGGGCCTCGGTACGACCACCTCTTCCATTACCAGAGGCTTTCCGAACTCACGGACCACCGCGGCTTTCATCGTCCTGTCCATTGCTTGTTCCTCGCTCAGAAATGCGCGTTGATATCGACGACGTCGATCAGCTTGTGATTGACGAATTCCTTGAGCCCCAGGCCCAGTAGCTCCCGGCCATAACCGGAGCGGCGAACGCCGCCGAACGGGAGGTCGGCTTCCACCTTGGTCGGGTGGTTCACGAACACCATGCCGGTGGAGATGCGCTTCGCCACCTCCACACCGTGCTTCGTGTCGGACGTGAAGACGGAGCCGCCGAGGCCGAATGGCGAATCGTTGGCAATACGCACTGCATCGTCCTCGTCCTTCGCGCGGAACAGCATCGACACCGGTCCGAAGAACTCCCAATAACGAGCCGGATTGTCTTCACCGACGTCGGCGAGGATGGTGGGCTGCACGAACGCGCCTTGGCTGGGTACCGGCGGGCCGACTTCCTCGGCCTTCGCGCCCAGTTCGACCGCCTTGCGGATCTGTTCCTTGATGTCGTCGGCCGCCTTCTGCGACGACAGCGGCGCGAGCGTGGTCTTCGGATCGGAAGGGTCGCCGGCCACCAGCTTGGCCACGCCCTTGCGATAGGCGTCGAGGAAGGCGTCATAGACCTTATCCGCGACGATCATGCGCTTGGACGACACGCAAACCTGCCCGCCGTTCCAGTGGCGGCCGAACACCGCCCAATCGACGGTCTTGGGCATGTCGGCATCGGCCAGGACGACGCGGCATGCTGAAGAATGCGCCCGCGCTCGGCGAACGATGTGTCGCGCCATTTGCGGAAGGCTGCATCTGCCTTGTCCAGGGCGGTACGGACCTCGGCGTCGGTTGCATCGGGAAATGTCGCAACGGTTTCGCCGGTATAGGGGTTGGTGGTTGCATATGCCATTGACGTTGTCCTTCGTGAGTTGATGGCTGCGATCTTCAGAGCGGTCAGGCCGCCAGATCCTTCACTGCCTGAACCATTTGCGTCAGCACGGCCTGGGCATCGCCGTAGACCATGCTGCAGTTGTCTTCGAAGAAAAGGAGGTTCTCGACGCCCGAGTAGCCCTTGCCCTGGCCACGCTTGACGACGTAGACCTGATGGGCCTTGTCGGCATCGAGGATCGGCATGCCATAGATCGGCGACGACGTGTCGGTACGCGCGGCCGGATTCACGACATCGTTGGCGCCGATGACCAGCGCGACGTCGGTCGCGGGGAACTCGGCGTTGATGTCTTCCATGTCGAAGATGATGTCGTAAGGCACGCCGGCCTCGGCAAGCAGCACGTTCATGTGGCCGGGCATGCGGCCCGCCACCGGGTGGATCGCGAACTCCACGCTCACACCCGCAGCCTGCAGCAGCTTCACGAACTCATACAGCTTCTGTTGCGCCTGTGCGACGGCCAGCCCATAGCCCGGAATGATGATGACGGACGTGGCATAACGCATGGCCACGGCGGCGTCGCTGGCATCGGCGCTCTTCATCTCCCCGTGCGCTTCGGCACCGCCCTGGGCGGCGCCATCGCCGAAGTTCGAGAACAGCACGTTGGCAAGCGAGCGGTTCATCGCCTTCGCCATCAGAAGGGTCAGCAGC
>NZ_JBNDHZ010000065.1:0-18821 GCF_056755355.1 Luteibacter sp. HAY1-4A | reverse complement strand
CCTCCAGGCCGTCCACCAGTTCGATGGTTTCACCCGGGGTGTCGGCAAAGTACCACTGTGCCATGCCGAAAGTGCCGACCTTGCGCGCCTGCGAGTACGGCACGAGGTAGTTCAGCGCGAAGGCAAGCTCGTAGTCGTACGCCTCGCGCGTGCCGCCCGGACCCCAGTATTCCGCACCCCACGCGGGCTTGCTCGGGTACTCGGTGGAGTGCAGGTAGGTTTCGCAACCCGCCTTCGAGCAGCTGAGGATGTCGCCGTTGGCGGCATTCGGCGTGCGATCGGCCGCGGCACGGGGAGCGATGCTGTCCCAACTGCGGGCCATGGCACGCAGTTCCTGCGCGAACGCGGTGTTCATCGCACCGTTGTCGTGCTCCCAGGCCAGGATGGACGGGTGGCTGCGGTCACGGATCACGATGTCGCGATGGACCTCGCGCTTGATCGTCCACATATCCGCACAGGCCTGGTCGCCCGCCGTACAGGCGTTCGCGAAGCCGTTCTCGCCGTCGCCGCTGGGCTGCACGATGAACACGCCGAGCGCGTCGGCTGCCTCCACGAATTCCGGGCTTGAGGGGGAGTGACCCGGGCGCCACAGGTTGCCGCCATAGGAGGCCATCTGCTTCAGGTCGCGCCACTGCTGTTCCTCGGGCACGGAAGAACCGAGACCGGGATAGTCGTAGCGGCCGGAACCACCCCACATGTACTGCTTCTTGCCGTTGACGTACGGGAAATCCTTGTCCCAGGTGATCGTGCGGATGCCCAGCGTGCTCTGCTTCGCATCCACCACGGTGCCGTCGATGTCGACGGTGTGGAACACCGTGTACAGGTACGGCTTGCCGTCCAGGCTGTTGTTCGGATACCAGAGCGTCGGGTTGTTCACCGTCAACGCCTCGTCGAACACCGGCGTCTGGTCGCCGGGAATCACGTGCGGCGCAAGCGTGGCCTGGCGCTGGTCGCTGGCGACGACGGTGCCGTCGGCGGCCACGATCTGCGTGGTCAGGCGCACGGTCTGAGGCGCGTCCGTCTCATTGACCACGTTGGTCTGCACGCGGACGGTGGCCTGCGTATGGTCGGCGCTGATCGCCTGGGTCCCCACATAGGTGCCCCAGGTATTCTGGCCGGCGTACACGTTCTCCGGGATGTGCACGAGGTTGGTCACGTGCAGCTTCACCGGACGGAAGATGCCCGACTCGGCCTGCCCGAAGCGGAAAGAGCCGGAGAAGCCCGGGTCTTCGAAAAACCCGCCGCCGCCGCGGCTCACCTTTACGGCCAGCACGTCGGTGCCGTCGAATTTCAGGTAAGGCGTGAGGTCCACGATATGCGGCAGGAAGCCGATGACGTGCGTCGCCTGCGCATCGGGCTGGCCCGGCTGGTTGAGCACGCCCGTGCCGGGAATGAACCGGCCGTTGACGTAGACGCGGTCACCCGTATGGGCGCCCTCGAACTCCACCATCACCTTCTTGCCGCGGTACGAGGCGGAATCGGCGAGCTTCGTGCGGTACCAGCTGGTCTCGCCGTCCAGGCTGCCCTGGCCACCGCCGGACTCCTGGTTGATGAAGGTGGTGAAGTCGTTGGCCGCATGCGGCAATCCGACCGTCAGCCATTTGCTGTCGTCGAAATTGACCGCGGCGCCATCGTCGCCGTTCGGCACGGGCGCATAGACCACGGGGTCGTTCGGATTGACGATGGCTTGCTTCGTGTACTTCCACGGCTGCGCACCAAGGTTGATGTCCTGGCGGTCCGACGGCGCGAGCGTGACGGCCTGGGCCGTCGCGGTCACGCCGAGGAACGCAAGGGCCAGCAGGCTGGATAGCCTGGCCAACCTCGGCGTGCTCCGCGCTGTTGCGGGATGTCGCTTCATAGAATTCGGTCCCCTGTTTGGGCCACGTTGGGAAACGACGATTTCGCAACGCGCACGAACGCACAGCCGGCGCACGTGGCGCCGGCTCTTCGACCGTTTCGCGATGAGTGGAGAGTTCGCCCTGGTGCCGGTCTATGCAAGCCCCTGCAGGCCTACCGGGTTCAGCCGTCCATACGCCGTCGCCGCGGATCATCCGCCTGCGGGATGACACTCACAATACTAAATAGAGGGAGCAACGCGAAAATAGTCGCCATACGCTCGCGTTCCGTGACCGGCTTCCGGTTTGGGGAGATCAGCGGTGCGAACGGATAGGTTTGAACAAGACGTTTCGGGGCAACCTGGGATCACTATGACGTCACGCGGCGGTGCCGCCTACCGTCATGCCGTCGACGCGGAGCGTCGGTTGGCCCACGCCCACGGGCACGCTTTGTCCGTCCTTGCCGCAGACGCCCACGCCTTCATCGAGGGCGAGGTCGTTGCCGATCATGGACACGCGGGTGAGCACGTCGGGGCCGGAACCCACCAGCGTGGCGCCCTTCACCGGACGGGTGATCTTGCCGTCCTCGATGAGGTACGCCTCGCTTGCCGAGAACACGAATTTGCCGTTCGTGATGTCGACCTGGCCGCCACCGAAGTTCACCGCGTAGAGACCGCGCTTCACCGAACGCACGATTTCTTCGGGATCGCGATCGCCCGCCAGCATGTAGGTGTTCGTCATGCGTGGCATCGGCAGCTGCGCGAACGATTCGCGGCGGCCGTTGCCTGTGGACTTCACGCCCATGAGGCGCGCATTGAGCTTGTCCTGCATGTAGCCCTTCAGGATGCCGTTCTCGATCAGCGTGGTGCACTCGGTCGGCGTGCCCTCGTCGTCGATGCTGAGCGAGCCGCGGCGTCCCGGCAGCGTGCCGTCGTCCACGACGGTGACACCCTCGGCGGCCACGCGCTGGCCGATGCGGCCCGCGAACGCCGAGCTGCCCTTGCGATTGAAATCGCCTTCGAGACCATGACCGATCGCCTCGTGCAGGAGGATGCCCGGCCAACCGGGGCCGAGCACGACGCTCATGCTGCCGGCGGGCGCATCCACCGCTTCGAGATTCACCAGCGCCTGACGCACGGCCTCTGCCGCGAATGCGTGCGCGCGACCATTCTCGACGAGTTCGCGGTAACCGTAGCGACCGCCACCGCCCGCGTGCCCCTGTTCACGCCGCCCGTTCTGCTCGACGATCACCTGCACGTTCAGGCGCACGAGCGGACGTACGTCGGCCGCCAGCGTGCCGTCGGAGCCGGCGACGAGGATCGTGTCCATGGTGGCGGCAAGGCTCACCACCACCTGCGTCACGCGTGGATCGCGCGAGCGGGCATAGGCGTCCACCTCGCGCAGCAGCGCGATCTTGTCTTCGTTCGGCAGGCTTTCCACCGGATCGATCGCCGGATACAGCCCGCGACCCGTCGCCAGCGACAGCGGCTTGCCGGCACCGGCTCCACCGTGCGCGATCGCACGCGCGGCGCGCGACGCCTCCAGCAGCTGCGGCAGCACGATTTCGTCGGAATAGGAGAAGCCGGTCTTCTCGCCGGAAATGGCGCGAACGCCGACACCCTGCTCGATCGAGTGGCTTCCGTCCTTCACGATGCCCTCCTCCAGCACCCAGGACTCGCTGCGCGAATGCTGGAAGTACAGGTCCGCCGCGTCGATCGAGGGCCCCATCAGCTGGGAGAACACACGATCAAGGTCGGACGCGCTGAGGCCGCCGGGCGTAAGCAGGCGACGTTCGGCAAGGGAAATCAGGGAATCCATCGAGTCGGCCGGTTGGAGTAGCGGAGGAGCCCCTGATCTGGGGCCGGAACGGCGTAGCTTAAACCCTGGTGGCGATCACGGCCCCCGGGGCCGAACATGCCCGGCCCCGTCACTGCGGACTGCCGCCCGCGGTCGACGGCTGCCCCTTGTCGATCGGGGTGAACACCGGTTTGTCCCATGAGCCTGTCACGTGATAGCGCTTGCGGGCGGCCTGGTTCAGGCCCCTGCCGAGAATGCCCTGGACGGCCAGCCCCGCCGCGGCGCCGACCGGACCACCGGCCAACGCGCCCACCACGGGAAGGCTGTTGCCCACGTGCGGCACGATCAGCACTTCCTGGTCGTAGTCGCGCGCCTTGAGGCCCGCGCGTCCCGTGATGGTGATCTCGGCGGCGGGCCCCCGGATCTTGAGGTTCTGCGTGGTGGCGTTGCCGTCGGCGAAACGGAAATCGCCCTTGATCGAATCGAACCCGAAGCCCTTGCCCAACACGTCGCCGAAATCGAGCGACAGGCGCCGGGGCAGTTCGGTCACCGACACCAGGCCGAACAGGCGGCCGACGCCCGGCTGCACTTCGAGGATGCGGCCATTGGCAAGGTCCACCGAGAGTGTGCCGTCCATGTTCGCGAGGGCCAGCGCCGAGGGACCGCCGGGCCACGTGGCGTCGAGCCGCGCCGACGTGCGGCCGCCCTGGAGGATGCCGGCAAAACCCAAGGCATCGAACATGCGGGCCACGTCTTCCGACGCGAAATCCATCGTCAGGTGCGTGCGGCTGCGCTTTTCGTCGCCGTTCCAGTCGCCCGACGCCGTGATCTGCACGTTCTTCGATTGCGCACGCAACTGGTCGATGTGCATGCCTTCGTCGGTGGGCCAGGTTTCCAGGCGGGCTTCACCCAGCCGCGCCTTGCCCAGGCGCATGTCGCTTACCTGCAGGTGCAGCGGCGGCAGGCTCGAGGGCGCCACGCCGGCTTCATTCGTATCCAGCGGCTTCTTCGCGGCTTCCTTGCCCCCCTCGGATTTCGCCACCGTGGCGGCCGTGGTCGCCGCGGCGCCGGCCGCGGCCTTGCCCTTCTTCGCCGCGTCGGCTGCATCGTCCGCCGCGGGCCACCAGAGGCGGTCCATGCGCGCGGTGATGCCGCGCCGGCGGAGTTCTTCATTCGGTACCGTCATCTGTCCGGCCATGGCCTCGCTGTCCATGTGCAGGGACAGTTCGCGTGGACCGGGCTTCGCGGCGATGTGCATGTTGGCGAAATGCTGTCCGAACACTTCGGTGTCGTCGGCGGTCACATCCAGCGCCGAAAGGCCCGGCCCGGCTTCCCCGGAGGAAAGACCGACGACGTATTGCACCCAGCCCGACGCATCCAGCTTCGCCGCGTGGCCGCCGATCAGGTAGCCCTGCGCCGGCATGGTCGTCGGCACGGTGTTGCCCAGGTTGAAGGCGGCCGCGAGGGGCGCCGTACTGGTCGGCAGGCGCAGCCTGCCCCGCACGACGTCGCCCAATGCGAGGTCGAGCCGCGCCCCGTCCACGGGGAGCCCGACACTTACCGAAAGAGGCGTCGCCACGGCCGGAGCCTTCTTCACCGGCACGGGCATGGCCAGCTCCACACCGGTCAGGTCCGAATCCACGCGCAGCGTCTGCGCCGTGGCGTCGCCTTCGCCTGTCTTGCGCAGGTCGAACCCGACGCGGAAATTGCCTCGTCCCTTCGCCACGTCGGACAACCATTTCAGGTTCTCGAAATCGCCCACCATCTCGCCCACGGTGAACGCGCCGCTGAGCGAAGCGTCGATCATCTTCGCCGGATCGCCGGTCGCCCCGGCAATGGCCACGTCGAGCCGTGCCGGTTGCCCGTGGAACATGGTTTCCAGGCCCTTGGCGCTGAATCCGGTGCCGTCGAAGTTCATCGGGCCGGTGATCTTGTCCAGGCGAAGCTTCCAGTCGTCCGCGACGAGATCGGCGTCCTTGATGGTCGCCTTGCCCTGCAGCGTGAAATCCTTCGCGCTCTTCAACGGCATGAGCAGGTTGAAGCCGAACTCACCGGTGCCGCCGAGTTTCATCTTGTCGAGAACGTCGCGGCTGCGGCTGGCCACGGGACTGTTCTTGATGAAGTCGAGATAGCTGCCGCCGCTGCCCGCGCCACTCACCTTCAGGTCGAGGATGTCGTCGGCAAAGTCCGGAATGGCGGCGGTGGCCGCGCTTACCGCATTGCCGAGGGAATGGCCGGCGGATGCTTCCACGTACATGCCGTTACCGATGAAGGTGGCGACCGCGGAAAGGCCTTCGGCGCGAGGCCAGCCCGTGCCGTAATCCAGCACGGTGTCTTCGATGACCGCGCGGCCTTCGAACCGCCCTTCCTGGTTCTTGAAGGGGAATTCGCGGAGGTTACCGCGCAGCACGGCCGCACCGCTCGCGATGCGACCGGCCACGAGGCCGCGATTGAGCCAGTTCTGCGCGCCTTCGGACATCGAATGGATCGGCCAGAACAGCTTCGCGGCGGGCACGTCGCCTTCGCCCAGTGCGACGTACATGTCCATGAAGGGCCCGGTGTCCGCACGCGGCAGCACCAGTTCCCCGCGTGCCTGGCCGCCATAGCCCTCGCCACGGAAGTCGAGCGGGTCGACGCCGACGTGCCATCCGTCGTCGTCGCGATAGGCGGCGATCTCGCCGCCAAGCGAGGACATGACGAACGGCTTGCGGAAGATGCCTGTCGCGTCGATCGTGGTCGCCTGCGCGGGAAGGCTGAGCGACAGCGCTTCGCCGTCGCCGAAGAATTCGCCTTGCAACGTGGTTATGCCCGGGAGGCTGCCACTGGCATCGATACCGAGGCCAGAGAACGACGCGTGCGCGAACGTCATGCCGGATTCCGAATTCCACTCCGCCCGCAGCTGGTCGAAGCGGCCCCGCGGATGCCCTTCGCCGAGCCAGCGTGCCAGCGCGGGCGACACCTGCGGAAGCACGCCTGCCCAGGGCAGCAGCGGCGCAAGCTCAAGCTTTCGCCCGACCAGCGTGCCGTCGGTGCGGCCGCCGTTTTGTCGGAGCACCAGGGCGAGGTCGCTGCCATCGCGTCCTGCCCAGTCGATCCGCTGGCCGCCTTCGGTGCGATGCAGATCCACAATGCCATGCAGGCCGGCGGTGCGCACGGTGCGCGCCGGACCCCGCACGGCAACATTGTCGAGGTCGACACGCCAGGTGGCGCGCACCACGCGAGCGTCGCGCCAGTCCAGCCAGTTTTCGAAACTGCCCTTGCCGCCGGCAAGGGCGTAACCGTTGACGGCGAAGTCGCCCGTCAATGCCGCGAAGTCGACGTCGGCACCTTTCACATAGATGCGACCGCTGGAACCGTCCTCGGCGAACTTGCCGGACGCGGTGAGCAAGCCCGCGGTGTTTTCGCGCCGCAGGGTGCCGCCGAAGCGGATGGCGTGGCCGCGCAGGTTGATCTGCAGATGGTCGGCAATGAGTCCGTAGTTGCGATGCGTGGTCTCGTCGGCGATGTCGAGGCGCAGGTTGCCGAGCCACAGGTCGGCCGAGAGATTGCCCAACGACACCTTCTGCGTGCCGCCGCCCGCGCCGAAGCCGTCGATGCTCCAGCGTCCATCGGCGGCACGGCGCAAGCCCAGGCGAAGGTCCTGGAGGCGCAGGTTGATCAGGTGGCGCGACGGCAGCACGAAGGCACCGAAGTCGAGCTTCACCGCGGCCTGCGGCAGGTGCAGTGGCTCGCCGCCGCCCTCGGGCGCGATGGCGACGTCGCGCATGACGAAAAGCGGACCGGACGGCCGCCAGAAACCTTCAAGCGATGCGAAACGCACGGGCCGGTGTAACTGCTCGCTGAGCATGGCCGCCACGCGTTCGGGATACCGCGCCGCGAGCGGAAGCAGGAGCTGGCCGAACGCCATCAGGATCGCAAGCGCGATCAACACGCTTCCGACCAGTCCCAGCAGCACGAACCTCAGGCGTCGTGCGCGATGGCGCCAGTCCGCACTCACCGCCACACGACCGCTACGACTGTGGGAATGGGGTTTGCGCCTTTAAAGCAGGACGACATCGAACTGTTCCTGCGAGTAATGCTCTTCCGCCTGGAAGCGGATGCTCTTGGCGATGAATTCCTCGAGCTCGGCTACCGCCGCCGATTCTTCCTCCAGGATGCGGCCGACCACCTTCGGGCTGGCCATCACCAGGAGCTTCTGCGCGTTGAACTGGCGCACCGCGCGGGTGATCTCGCGGAAGATTTCATAGATGACGGTTTCGGCCGTTTTCAGCGTGCCTCGCCCGCTGCACGCGGGGCACGGTTCGCACAGCTGGCGTTCCAGGCTTTCGGTGGTGCGCTTGCGCGTCATTTCCACGAGGCCAAGCGCCGACATGGGGTAGACGGTGGTTTTCGCATGGTCCTTCGCCAGGCCCTTCTCGAGCATGCGCAGCACCTGGCGCTTGTGCTCGTCGTCGGTCATGTCGATGAAGTCGATGATGACGATGCCGCCGAGGTTGCGCAGCCGCAACTGACGCGCCGCCGCCTGGGCGGCCTCCAGGTTGGTACGGTAGACCGTTTCTTCGAGGTTGCGGCTACCGAGGTAGCCGCCGGTGTTGACGTCGATGGTGGTCATCGCCTCGGTCTGGTCGACGATGAGGTAGCCACCGGACTTGAGCGGCACTTCCTTGCGCAGCGCGCGCTGGATTTCGTCTTCCACGCCGTAGAGGTCGAAGATGGGACGTTCGCCGGCGTAATGCTCGATGCGGTCCGAGAGCACCGGCATGAACTTGTGCACGAACTTCACGGTTTTCTCGTAGGTCTCGCGAGAATCGACGCGCACCTTCTCGATGCCGTCGTTGAGCGAATCGCGCAGGGAACGCAGTGGCAGCGAAAGTTCTTCGTAGACACGTTCGCCTACCTTCGCTTTCTGGATGTTCTCCTGCACCACGCGCCAGACCTTTCCGAGGTAGGTCACGTCGAAGGCCAGGGATTCTTCCGACTGGCCTTCCGCGTTGGTGCGCACGATGTAGCCGAGGTGGTTCTCGCCGATCAGCGGAAGGATGATGTCCTTCAGGCGCTGACGCTCGGCTTCGTCCTCGATGCGCACCGACACGCCCAGCGTGCGCGAGTGCGGCAGGAGCACCAGGTAACGCGACGGGATCGACAGGTGGGTGGACAGGCGGGCGCCCTTGCTGCCGATGGGATCCTTCACTACCTGGACCACGATCTCCTGGCCTTCGTGCACCAGTTCGGAGATCGGCGGCACCGGGCCATGCCCGTTGCCCTTCCCCTCGACCGGAACGTCGGTGGGCGGCAGCGGTGGACGCACGATGTCGGACGCATGCAGGAACGCCGCCCGCTCCAGGCCGATCTCGACGAAAACGGCCTGCATGCCGGGCATCACGCGCTGCACGCGACCCTTGTAGACATTGCCCACATAGCCGCGCTTCTGGGCGCGCTCTACGTGCACCTCCTGGAGCATGCCGTTCTCGACGATGGCCACGCGCGTCTCACGCGGCGTGACATTGATCAGGATTTCCTCACTCACCGCGCTGCCTTTTCCTTCGGTCGTCATGCTTTATAGCCCGCGCCGCGACGACCTGTCACTGACCGCGCAGGAGGCGGGAGGTTTCGAAGAGCGGCAGGCCCATGACACCTGAATAACTGCCGGAAAGGTGTTCCACGAAAGCGGCCGCGCGGCCCTGGATGGCATAGGCGCCCGCCTTCCCCATGCATTCGCCCGTGGCGACGTAGGCTGCGATGTCGGTATCGGGCAGCGAAGCGAAACGCACCGTGGACACAGACACCGCGCAGCGCTCTTCGCCGGCCTGTACCAGCCAGACCGCCGAAACGACGCGGTGCTCGCGGTCCGCAAGGCGGCGCAGCATCGCGGTGGCATCGGCAGCGTCGCGCGGCTTGCCGAAGACCTCGTCGCCCAGCACCACTTCGGTATCGGCACCAAGCACCCGTGCGTCCGCTTCCCGCGCCACCAGCGAGAAGCCCGCCCGCGCCTTGTCCAGCGCCACGCGCGCCACGTAATCGTCGGGCGATTCACCGGCGCCGCGCACTTCCACAACGTCTACATCCAGCGTGCGGTGCGCTTCGCCAAGCTGGTCGAGCAGTTCGCGGCGGCGCGGGGATTGCGAGGCCAGGTACAGCACGGCGGTTCCTTCAGGCGCGATGGTAGGGATGGCCGGCCACGAGGGTGGTGGCACGGTAGAGCTGCTCTGCCAGCACGAGACGGACCAGCATGTGCGGCAAGGTCAGCGGCCCCAGCGACCAGCGCTGGTCGGCGCGTGCCAGGACCTCGGGCGCGTGCCCGTCCGGGCCGCCGATCAGGAACGCGAGGTCGCGGCCGCCCATGCGCCATTGCTCAAGCTGCTGGCCCAGTTCCTCGCTGGACCACGGCTTGCCGCGTCCGTCGAGCGCCACGACGTGGATGTCGCGCGGCAGCGCGGCCAGGATCGCGGCACCTTCGTCCAGGATCGCCCTGGCGTCGTCGCGGCCCTTGCCGCGCGCGCCGGGTTTGATCTCGATCAGTTCGAGGGGAAGTTCGTGCGACAGCCGCTTGCGGTATTCGGCGAAGCCTTCGGCCACCCAGGCCGGCATGCGTTCGCCGACGGCGATGAGGCGGGCCCGCACGGCGGGCTCAGTCGTTCGCGGCTTCGGCGCCGTCGTCGCCCACGGTCCACAGGCGCTCGAGGCCGTAGAACTCGCGGATACGCGGCATCATCACGTGCACGATGATGTCGCCCAGGTCGACCAGCACCCATTCGGCCTCGGTCTGGCCTTCGACGCCGAGCGGCATCACACCCGCCTCCTTGGCGAACTTGATGACTTCGTCGGCGATCGATTTGACGTGGCGGGCGGAGGTGCCCGACGCGATGAAGAGGATGTCTGCGATGGAGGTCTTGCCGCGGACGTCGATTTCCCGGACGTCTTTTGCCTTGAGGTCTTCGAGTGCGGCGACCACGCGCTGGCGGAGGTGCTCGTTGCTGGCGGCGGACTTGGCCTTGCGGGATGCGGTCGAACTCAAGATGCGGAAACCTCGTGCGGCGGGATGCCGGGGTTGGCGGCAGTATAACGCCCGAGCGTTCCAGGCGCGTCAAATGCCCTGGCAGGTAATACGCGCGGCCCCGTGCGGGCCACGACCTGGTGTGGAAGCTTATGGGCAGGCTTTTGTGGGAGCCGCTTCAGCGGCGATGGGTGCTTGGGGCGAGTTGGCCCGCTGCCGCGGGATCGCCGGCAAAGCCGGCTCCCACAACTCCTGCCGGTTGCTACGACGGCTGTCCGAGGGCGCGGTACGGCGCCAGCAGAGCCTCGTCCTCGAAACAGGCCGACGGCAGCAGGAAGCGCGGCTCGTTGCCCGCCGCGAAGGATTCACGGATGGCCGTGGCGGCGATGTCCAGCGGGGTGATGGCGATGTCCACGACGCTGCCGGCGGCTCCCGACACCCGCGGCGCACGGCGGCCGGCGATGAACGCGGCTAGCGGGCCGGTCGGCTCGTGCGCGCCACCCGGCCGGGTCAGCACGCCGATGTGGGCGAAGGTGAAGAGGTCCTGCCAAAGGTGCCACGACGCCAGCCCGGCGAAGGCGTCGGCCCCCACCAGGAGCACCAGCGGCCGGTCGGCGCCGATATCGGCACGCAGGGAAGCCAGCGTGTCCACGGTATAGGACGGCCCGTCGCGGTCCAGTTCACGGGTATCGAGGGTCAGCCGGTCCTGGCCGGCGAGCGCGGCGCGCAGCAGGGCCACGCGGCCGGCGGCGTCGGCCACGGGCGGGGGGCGGTGCGGCGGCGTCCGGGCCGGCACGAGGCGTACCTCGGCGTCGAGCGCCTCGGCGGCCTCCCAGGCGGCGCGCAGGTGCCCGTGGTGAACGGGATCGAACGTGCCGCCAAGGATCGCGAGCGGTCGCGTGCCGGTCATGCGAAAGCCGCCGCGGCACGGGGTTCGGCGATAGCGGCCACGAGACGCTCCGCCTCGAGCCAAGGATCGCCCTGCTCGCGCCCCTTCGCCATGCGATCGATGCGCGCCGCGCGCGCCAGGCAGGCCATCCAGTGCTCACGCGGAGCCCGCCGCAGTGCCTTGCGGAAAAGCTGCTCCCGCGCCGGCCACAACCGCTCCGCTTTCGCCTGCGCGCTGAAATCCCGCGCGTTCGCCAGGCGCATGGCGAGCTGCAACTGGTTCACCAGCCAGCCCATGAGGGCGATGAGTTCGTCGCCCTCGGCGCGAAGGCCCGCCAGAATGCGCAACGCACGGCCGCCCTCACCCGCGAACGCGGCGTCGGTGAGCTTGAAGGCATCGAAACGCGCGCTGTCGGCGACCAGACCCTCCAGCGTGGCCGCGTCGAGCGGGCGGTCGCCGGCGAGGACGACGAGCTTGTCGACTTCCTGGGCCGCAGCAAGGAGATTGCCTTCCACGCGCTCGGCAAGCATGGCCACGGCATCCGGCGTGGCCTTCAGGCCGCGCGAAGCAAGGCGCGCACCCACCCATTGCGTCCACTCGTGCGGCCGCGGTGCATTGAACACCACCTGCACGCCGGCCTGGTCGACAGCCTTCGTCCAGGCCGCTTCATGTTTGCTGCTCCACTCCGTCGCGGTAATGAGCAGCGTGGTGTCCGGCGGAGGATTGACAGCGAAGGCGGTGATGGCCGCGCCGCCGTCCTTGCCCGCGCGGCCTCCGGCCAGCCTCAGGTCGAGCAGGCGCTGGGTGGCGAACAGGGAAAGACCCGCCGACGCACGCGCCAGGTCGTCCCAGTCGAAGCGGCTGTCCGCCTCCAGCACGTCGCGCTCGCCATAGCCCAGGCGCCGCGCCATGGCGCGGACGGCATCCGCGGCCTCGAGCACCAGCAGTTCCTCGCCCACCAGCAGGTAGACGGGCGCCATGCGGTCGCCCGCGAGGTGCTTCTGCCACTGCACGGCATTCAGGGGCACGACGCTTGCCTTCTCAGTTCGACGAAGCCGGCACCTGCGCGGGCGCGGCCACGGCGGGATGGACCGCGGCGGCTTCCAGGCGGAACAGGATCGCCTGGACCATGTCGCCGATGAGGCTGCGCTGCAATTCCTCGGTCTGGCTGGCGGTGCCGATCGTATTGGTCGCGTCGTAGCTGAACTCACGCGACATGTCGACGCCCTGGGAGGGAACGATGACCGTGCCATCGGCCGCCTTGGCGTTGAAGTCGACGTGGTAGCGCACCGCATATTCGGTGACGCGTGCCGTGCCGCTGACGGTAAGCGAATCGGTACGGAAGTTGTTCGAGGTGATGGCCAGTTCCGCCGCGTCGGGCGCCGGTGCGTCGACCACGATCGCGTCCGAGTTCTCCAGCGCGCGCCGGAGGTCGCGGTCGAGCTTGCCGCCGCCCGAGACCGTGAGGTGGATCTTCTTCATACCCGGCGGCAGCGAGGCCGTTTGCCGGAGATGGAAGCCGCAGCCGGCGAGCAGGACCACGGCCGACAGCACTGCGACGACGCGGAATGAACGGAAGAGGTTCGGGCTCATGGTTATCCTGCGACGATGTTGACGATCTTGCCGGGCACGACGATCACTTTGCGCACGGTCTGGCCTTCGAGCAGCCGGGCCACGTTCGGCTCGGCCCGCGCCATGGCTTCCGCCTCGTCCTTCGAGGCCGACGCCGGCACCTCGATGGTAGCGCGAAGCTTGCCGTTCACCTGCACCGCGTAGGTCAGGGAGTCCCGGACCAGCGCCGCCGGGTCCACCTGGGGCCAGCCAGCGTCCTCGACCAGGGTTTCGCCATGCCCCAGCACCTGCCACAGCGCATGCGCCACGTGCGGGGTGAAGGGATTGATCAGTTGCACCATCGCCGTGAAGGCTTCCTGGCGCAAGGCGGCACCCTCGGCGCTGGCGTCGTCGAACTTGCCCAGTGCGTTCAGCAGCTCCATGAGCGCCGCGATGGCGGTGTTGAAGGACTGCCGGCGCCCGATGTCGTCGCCCACCTTCTGGATCGTCTCGTGCAGCTGGCGGCGCAGCGCCTTGCGGGTGCGCTCGTCCCCCGCAGCACCGCCCGCGGGAACGGCTTCGGCATGCGCGGATACATCGCGCCACAACCGGCGCAGGAAGCGGGCCATGCCTTCCACGCCCGCCTCGTTCCATTCGAGCGACTGGTCCGGCGGGGCGGCGAACATGGAGAACAGGCGAACGGTGTCGGCGCCGTACTTCTCGACCATCGACTGCGGGTCCACGCCGTTGTTCTTCGACTTGGACATCTTTTCCACGCCACCGATTTCCACCGGCTTGCCGTCCGCGCGCAGCACGGCGCCGACGATGCGTGCGCGTTCGTCACGCTGCACGTCCACATCGGCGGGATTGAACCAGGTGGTCGAACCGTCGTCTTCCTTGCGGAAGTAGGTTTCGGCGATGACCATGCCCTGGCACAGCAGGTTGGTGGCCGGCTCGTCGCCATGCACCATGCCTTCGTCGCGCATGAGCTTGTGGTAGAAGCGGAAGTACAGCAGGTGCAGGATCGCGTGTTCGATGCCGCCGATGTACTGGTCGACCGGCGTCCAGTAGTTCGCGCGTTCGTCCACCATCGCGTTCGCGCCGGGGCTGGTGTAGCGCGCGTAGTACCAGCTCGACTCCATGAAGGTGTCGAAGGTGTCGGTTTCGCGCTCCGCCGGGCCGCCGCAGTTCGGGCAGGTGGTCTTGCGCCACTCCGGGTCGGCCTTGATCGGCGACTGCACACCGGAAAATTCGACGTCTTCCGGCAACACCACGGGCAACTGGTCTTCGGGCACGGGCACGACATCGCAGGCCGGGCAATAAATTGCCGGGATCGGGCAGCCCCAATAGCGCTGGCGGCTCACCCCCCAGTCGCGAATGCGCCAGTTCACCCGGCGCTCGCCACGGCCCACGGCGGCGAGCTTCGCGGCGATGGCCTCGAACGCTTCCTTGAATTGCAGGCCGTCGAACTCGCCCGAGTTGATGAGGGTGCCGTACTCCGTATAGGCCTCGACCGCCTGGATGCGGTTTTCGAACGCCTTGATGGTCTCCACCGCGGCGGACGACTGGTAGGCATCGGACGCCCCGCCCTCGAGCGCGTTCTGTACGGTATCGGTACCCTGGACGGCCAGGTCGCGCTTCAGTTCGGCCACGGCGTCCACGACGCCGCGGTCCACCACCACCATCTTGATCGGCAGCGAATACTTCTGGGCGAATTCCCAATCGCGCTGGTCGTGCGCCGGTACGGCCATGACCGCGCCGGTGCCGTAGCCCATGAGTACGAAGTTCGCGACCCAGATCGGCAGCTTCTCGCCGGTGATCGGGTGGGTAGCGTCGACGCCCGTGTAATAGCCGCGTTTTTCCTGCGTTTCCAGCTCGGCCTCGGACACGCCGCCGGCCTTGCATCCCTCGATGAAGGCGGCAAGGTCGGGATTGGCCTCGGCGGCGCGCGTGGCGATCGGATGCTCCGCGGCCACGGCGAGGTAAGAGGCGCCCAGCAAAGTGTCGGGACGCGTCGTGAACACGGTGAGCGGTTCGCTCCAGCCGTCCACGTCGAAGGAAATCTCCAGGCCTTCGGACCGGCCCAGCCAGTTGCGCTGCATGGTCTTCACCGCATCCGGCCAGCCGGACAACGTGTCGAGACCGTCGAGCAGCTCCTGGGCGTAGGCGGTGATCTTCAGGAACCACTGCGGGATTTCACGCTTCTCCACCAGCGCGCCCGAGCGCCAGCCGCGCCCGTCGATGACCTGCTCGTTCGCCAGGACGGTCTGGTCGACCGGATCCCAGTTCACGACGCTGTTCTTGCGGTACACCAGACCCTTCTTCATCAGCCGCGTGAACATCAGCTGTTCCCAGCGGTAGTACTCGGGCTTGCAGGTGGTGACCTCGCGCGTCCAGTCGTACGCGAAGCCCATGCGCTTCAGCTGCTCGCGCATGTGCTCGATATTCTTGTACGTCCACTTGGCGGGCGCCGTGCGGTTCTTGATCGCGGCGTTTTCCGCGGGAAGGCCGAAGGCGTCCCAGCCCATGGGCTGCAACACGTTCCGGCCCTGCTGGCGCTGGAAACGGCTGATTACGTCGCCGATGGTGTAATTGCGCACGTGGCCCATGTGCAGGGCACCCGAGGGATACGGGAGCATCGAGAGGCAGTAGTACTTCGGCTTGGCCGTGTCTTCGCTCACTTCGAAGGCGCGCGTTTCGTTCCAGAAACGCTGGGCGGCGGCCTCGACGGCGTCCGGGGCGTAACCGCCCTGCTCGCGCGTGCCCTGATCGTGGGTGTCCTGCATGATGTTCGGTACCGGTGGGGATGCTCGGGTGGCCGCGCGGAAAACGCGGCGCTCAGTCGCGGGAGACTATCCCACGGGGGCGGTAAGGCCAAGCCTTGCGGGCTGCCTCGGGCCCATACAGGCTGTGTGTGGGAGCCGCTTCAGCGGCGATGGGTGCTCGCGACAAACGTGCCCGCTGCCGCGGGATCGCCGGCATAGCAGGCTCCCACACTAGAGCGCGGCGCAGGTCGCCGACTGGCCGGCAGCCACCGGCCGCACTACCGCCGCTACCTGGTCGGCTACCTTGCCCAGCGCGCGCTGGTGGGCCTCCACGAGGCTGTCGTAGCTCGATCCCGCCGGTTCCGTGACGCGCGAGGCGCAGTTCGCCCACACGTTGTCCGCGCCACGCACGGACCAGGAGGCCCCTAGCGTGGCGTTCCCACCCACCTCCGAATCGAAGCGGCGCACGTCGAGCTGCACGCGCACGACCTTTGCCTCCTTGGCGCGCGGGAGACCGTGCACGTCGTGCGTGCCGAGGCGGGCGGCGAGGTCGGCCGAGAGGGCACCGCGGATTTCGTCGCCCAGCGGGGAGGCCCAGCGCTCGCCGTCGAGCACCGCGATACCGGTAGCACCCTGGCGCAGCACCAGGGCAGGCTGGTCCACCTGCGGCGGCACGCCTACCGGCAGCACGTCGATGGCGAAGGGTGCCGTGGCCGGCGGCAACGGCGCCGACGGCGGCACCAGCGTGTGGAAATGCGTGGGCGCCGAGGCACAGGCGCCGAGACCGGCCACGAGGAGTGCGACACCGGCGATGCGGAGGGAATGGATCATGGCTGTTCTTCCTTGCCCTGCTTCGTGGACGGAGTGGCGATCTTCGGCGGCACGTCCGCCCCGCGGCCGCGCAGCAGCGCTTCCGGGTGCCGGCCGAGGTAGTCGGTAAAGGCGCGCACCGAACGGACCGTGCGTTGCAGTTCCTCGAGCGTGTTGGCGATGTTCTGCTGCAACGGCGAGTTCTCGGAAAGCGCGTCGTTCGCCGTGCCCACCGTCTGGTTCACGCCCTGCAAGGTTTTCTTCGCCTCGGGCAGGAGCTCGCCGTTCACCTGCTTCAGGGTGCCGTGCAGTTCCTTCAGGCTGCCGTCGAGATTGCGTCCGATCGAGTCGAAGGGAATCTTCTCCACCTTGTCCACGATGCTGGAAATCTGTTCCTGCAGGTGATCGAAGTCGCCCGGCGTGGTGGGTATCTCCACCGGCTTCGCGTGCACGTCGAAGGCCACCTTCTTCGCCTTCGGGTCGAAGTCGAGCGCTATATAGAGCTGTCCGGTGAGGAGGTTGCCGGTACGCGCCTGCGCACGCAGGCCGTGCGCGACCAGCCCGGACATGATGCGCGGGAACAACGTGTCGTCGTCGCCGCCGACCGCCTTGGCGAGTTTCTCGTGCGCCTGGCCGAGGCGCTGCGGATACACCAGCGCGCCGACCACCACGGGGAACGTCTGCGTGGCGGGATCGTAGTCGAGGTTGACCGACACGACACGGCCCACCTTCACGCCCAGGAATTCCACCGGCGCATCGACCGCCAGCCCGCGCAGCGAATGCCCGAAGCGCATGCGGATGTAGCGTGGCTTGCCGTCCGGTGGAGCGAGTGCCGTCGTCTGGTCGTTGAACAAGGTGTACTCGGACATCTCCGGCGCCGGCTCCGCTTCGTGCGGCCCCGGTGGGTCCTGGAACGCGACACCGCCCGCGATGACCGTGGCGAGCGACTGGGTATTCATCTTGAGGCCGTCCGCGCCGAGGGACACGTCGACACCGCTGGCGTTCCAGAAGCGCGAGTCCTTCGACACGAAGCGGTCGTTCGGGCCGTCGATGAAGAGCTGCAGCGAAACGCCCTTCCCGTCCTTGTCCAGTTCATACGACACGATGCGGCCGACCTGGATCCGGCGGTAGTACACCGGCGAACCGATATCCAGCGAACCGAGGTCGCTGGAGTGGAGCACGAAGCGCCTGCCGGGGGCGCCGTGCGTGACGGCAGGCGGCGTTTCCAGGCCCGTGAAATCGTTCTGCTCCTCGTCGGAGTTGCCCGCATCGGCACCTATGAAGGCGCCGGACAGCAGGGTGTCGATGCCGGATACGCCGCTGGCGCCGATGCGCGGCCGCACTACCCAGTAGCGCGTACCCTTGGTGGCGAACGCGCGGGCCTGCTTGTCCAGGTCGATCATCACCGAGATGTGGGTACGGTCTTTCGACAGCCGCATCGTGGTGACCTTGCCGATCACCACGTTCTTGTACTTCACCTGGGTCTTGCCCGCCTCGATGCCCTCGGCGGTAAGGAACGACACGGTGATCTGCGGGCCAGCCGAGATGACGTGGTTGACCAGCAGCGAGATGCCCACCAGGGCGGCCACGATCGGCACCAGCCAGATCAGCGAGAACCCCAGCTTCGACTTACGCACGACGGGCTGCGGCAGGTCGTCGTCGGGTGGGGTGCGTCCTACGTTGGTGTCGCTCATTGCGATTTCCTGTTATCCCAGATCAGCCGGGGATCGAAACTCATGGCCGACAGCATCGTGAGCACCACGACGATGCCGAAATAGACCACGCCGGGCAGCGGCTCGACACGGCTCAATATCTTGAAATGGACCAGCGCGGAGAGGATGGCCACGACGAATACGTCGAGCATCGACCAGTACCCCACCAGTTCCACGAAGCGGTAGAGCCGGGCCCGCTGCCGCGCCACCATCCCACTGGACCGCTGAACCGTGACCAGCAGGAAGCCCATGATGATGAACTTCAGCATGGGCACGATGATGCTGGCCGTGAAGACGATGGCGGCCAGCCCCGGCGAACCCGCCCGCCAGAGCTCCATGATGCCGCTGAGGATCGTGTTGTCGTCCCTCGACGAGATACTCTGCGTGCGCATGATCGGGAACACATTGGCCGGGATGTAGAACATCGCCGCGGCGATCAGCAGCGCCCAGGCCCGCGCGATGCTGGCG
>NZ_JBNDHZ010000064.1:0-20604 GCF_056755355.1 Luteibacter sp. HAY1-4A | reverse complement strand
GACCCGCAACTGGAAGACGCGGCCCGTGTGCTCGGGCTCGGTACCGCCGCCACTTTCTTCCGCGTGTCCTTGCCGCTTGCGAGCCGCGGCATCACCGCGGGTGCGTTGCTGGCCTTCGCCCGCGCGATGGGTGAGTTCGGCGCAACGCTGATGATCGCGGGCAACCTGCCGGGCCGTACGCAGACGCTGTCCGTCGCCATCTACGCCGCGGTACAGGCTGGCGACGACCGCGCGGCGGGCATCATGGTGGCGGTGACCTCGGTCGTCTGTGTGCTGGCACTGCTGCTGGCCGGTTGGCTGGCACCGGACCACCTGCGGCGGGGGCGGCCATGAGCGTCGACGTTTCCATCCGCAAGGTGCTGCGTGCCGACGATCGCCATTTCGAACTGGACGTGGCGTTCGCGTCCAACCATCGGCGGATCGTGCTCTTCGGCCATTCCGGCGCGGGCAAGAGCCAGGCGCTGCGCGCCATCGCGGGGCTGCTGACGCCCGACGCGGGCCATGTGCGGGTCGACGGCGCCACGCTGTTCGATGCACCGGCGGGGGTGAACCTTCCACCGCGCGAGCGCGGCGTCGGCTATGTGTTCCAGGACTACGCCCTGTTTCCTCACCTCACCGTGGCGCAGAACATCGGATTCGCGTTGGAGCGCGGCTGGTTCAATCCCCGCCGCCGGTCACGCGACGAGCGCGTGCGCCACTGGATCGACACGTTCGAACTCGGCGCCGTCGCCGGGAGTCACCCGTCGCGCATCTCCGGCGGCCAGCGGCAGCGGGTGGCGTTGGCGCGTGCACTCGCGGCGGAGCCGCGGCTCGTGCTGCTCGACGAACCGTTCGCCGCCCTCGATCCCGCGTTGCGCGTGCGCATGCGCAAGGAACTGCTTGCGTTGCAGTCGCGTCTCGACTTGCAGATGCTGGTGATCACGCACGATCCGGCCGACGTGGAAGCGCTGGACGGCCACACCATCGAACTGCGCGACGGCCGCGTGGCGGTTTAGTCGGTTACGCCGAGAATCACCGACGACGCGTCGAATAGGGCAAGCACCGGCTTGCCCTCGGCGAGCTCCAGCGCGGCCAGGCTTTCCATCGTGACGATCGCGGCGATGCTGCCGCCGCCGTCGAGCGCGACGGTGACCTCGCCGTTCACCGCTCCTTGCTGCACGCGCGACACCGTGCCCGGCAGGCGATTCGATGCGGATACGCGCAGGCCGTCGCCGGGAAGCCCGATGAGTACCCAGCTGGCCTTCACCAGCGCGACCACGGCGCGTCCCGCGACAAGGCCGAGACTGGAGGCGCTTTCCCGCGTCACCGTGGCGACGATCGGCGCACCGCCCGGCAGATCGATCTCGACGGTATCGTTCACCGCGCCTTCGACGATACGTGACACCGTGCCGGCCAGCTGGTTGCGCGCGCTCGTGCGCATGGTGAAGTTCCTCAACAGATGGAGGTCGTCGGTAGCCTCGTCGCCCAGTGCGGCAAGACGATCGACGAAGCGGCGGTGCTCGGTTTCGATGCGGCGGAACGAATCGATGAGCCGTTCCGCGCGCGGCGTCAGCCTGGCACCGCCACCGCCGCGGCCGCCGGTGGAACGCACGACCAGCGGCTCGCCTGCCAGGTTGTTCATGGTATCCACCGCATCCCAGGCGCCCTTGTAACTCATGCCGACGGCCTTGGCGGCGGCCGTGATGGATCCCGTGGCGCCGATCTGCGCCAGGAGTTCCACCCGATCAATGCCGCCCCAGCGGCGGGCGCCGTCGGTCAGCCAGAGCGAGCCTTCGTAATGGAGCATCGTCTTCCCCATGGAGCACGGAGGAAGTTTAGGCTTCCCGGCCCGGTCGTGGGATGATTCCCGGCATTCATGACGACACGACAGGCAGGCGCGGCGGTGCCCAGGCAAGACTCGAAAACCCCGAAGGCGATCGCGACTCGGGCGGCGAAGATGCTCGTCATGGCGGCGATCGTCGGCGGCGCCGTGTTCCTGCTCCACCGGTACATCGAACGCATGGCCTGGCAGGATGTGCGCGAGGCCATCGACCGGATTCCGCGCTGGCATGTCGTCGGTTCCATCGCGGCCACGCTGGTCAGCTGGATCTGCCTCACCGCTTACGACGTGTTCGCCGTGGAGACCGTGGTTCCCGGAAAAGTGTCGATGCGGATGAAGGTCTTCTCCGGCTTCACCACCCATGCGATCTGCAATGCGCTGGGATTCCACGCCATCACGGGCACGGCGTTGCGGTATCGCGTGCTGTCCACGCAGGGCGTGGGCGCCGCCGATGTCGCCCGCGTGGTGGGACTGGTCGGCTTCGCGGTAGGCATGGGCTTCGCCTCCGCGACCTGCCTGGCGCTGCTGCTCGAGCCGTCCATCGCGCAAGGTTGGGGACGTTGGCCCGGTGTCGCCCTCGCTGTCGCGTTCGTCGTCCTGCTGCGTTGGCTCGCAGGAAAGCACGACGAACTGAAGGTGTGGAAGTTCAGCACGCCCGTGCCTTCGGCACGTTCGGCAGGCGCGCAGATGGCGATCGGCGTGGTGGAGATGGCCGGTGCCACCGGCGCGATGTACCTGCTGCTGCCAAGCGAGATCGCAGGCAGCTTCCTCGACTTCGCACCGATCTACGTGGGCGCGATCCTCGCCGGCATCGTCAGCAACACACCGGGCGGTATCGGCGCGTTCGAAGCGCTGACCCTCGCCGCGTTTCCGCAGGAGCAACGCGCGCAGGTGCTGGCTGCGCTGCTCGCCTATCGCGCCATCTACGGCCTGGGACCGCTGGCAGTGGCATCGCTGGCCCTTGCGGCCTTCGAAGTGCGCCGCCGGATCGCGGCCCCCGCATGAAATACCTGCCTATACTGGCCCTCCTGTTCCTGGCCGCTTGCGCGGCGCCGCACGCCCGCCGTACCGACGTGCTGTTCTGGAACCAGGCGCAGCGCGAGGGCGCGTTCCGTGCGATGGAAACGCATTACGCAAGCAATGTCGTGCGCCACGGAAAAGCCCATCCGCTCCCCGCGGGCGCGCCGCTTGCGCCGCGCTTCCAGAACGGAGACACGCTGGACGCATACATGTCCGCGCACCACGTCGCCGGATTGATGGTGGTGCAGGACGGACGCATTCGTCTGGAGCGCTACGGCCTGGGGGCAGGGCCGTCGACGCGCTGGACGTCGTTCTCGGTGGCGAAGTCGTTCACCTCCACCCTGGTCGGCGCGGCGCTGCGCGATGGCGCCATCCACAGTCTCGACGACAAAGTGACCCGCTACTTGCCCGAGCTGGCGGCTGGCGCCTACCGCGACGTGACGGTGCGCCAACTCCTGGAGATGACCTCGGGCGTCCGCTGGAACGAGGATTACACCGATCCGCGCTCGGACGTGGCGATGATGTACGAGGGCACGCGCGAACCGGGCGTGCCGTTGCTCGTGACGTACATGTCCCGCCTGCCTCGCGAGTTCGCGCCAGGTGAGCGTTGGGTCTACAAGACGGGCGAAACCGATCTCGTGGGCATCCTCGTCACGCGCGCCACCGGTAAATCGCTTGCGGCTTACCTGTCGGAAAAGATCTGGATGCCCTATGGCATGGCATCCGACGCGCTCTGGCTGAAAGACGACGTGGACGGTACCGAGGCCGGAGGTTCCGGCGTGTCGGCCACGCTCGCCGATTACGCGCGCCTCGGCCAGTTCCTGCTCGACGGCGGTACGGCCGTGGGAAAACCGGTGCTGGCAGACGGCTGGCTCACCGACGCCACACGCACGCATTCCGACATCGGCGCCCCCGGACGCGGTTACGGTTATCAATGGTGGACCTACGACGACGGCAGCTTCGAAGGCCTCGGCATCTTCGGCCAGCTGCTGCACGTCGACCCGCGTCGCCACGTCGTCATCGTGCAACTCGCGGCATGGCCGGTGGCCACGAACGAGGCGGAGGCCGGCGCCCGCGCGGAGTTCGTCAGGGCGGTGAACCGCGCCGTGGACGGGCATTAAGGCGCCCAGGGGCATAAAATACGGCCTTCCCCCGCTGCAACAGGCGCCCCCATGGCCCTCTCCTGGAACGATCTCACCTGCACTCCCGACAAGGAGGCCATCGACGCGCTCGCCGAATCCTGGCGCTGGCGCATCGGGGACGCCTTTACCCCACTGCTTTTCACCGCGCTGGGCGACATGTTCTACGAGGCCGACGAGGGCGGCATCTTCTGGCTCAACACCGGTACGGCCGAGCTCGAGCGCGTGGCGGAGAGCGTCGAAGGTTTCAATAACCTGCTGCGTGAGGAAGTCGCCGAAGACTGGCTGCTGCCTCCGCTCATCGAGGCACTGATAGAGGCAGGCAAAACGCGTGCGGAAGGCGAGTGCTACACGTACGTGACCTTGCCGGTGTTCGCGGAAGGCGAGTTCTCGGTGGAAAACCTCAACCCGGTGCCCGCGAAGGAACATTTCGAACTCACGGGCTCGGTCCTGCAGCAACTCCAGGACGTACCCGACGGCACGAACGTGAAGATCGACATCACGCACTGAGCGTGTTCCCGCCGGTTATACGAAGTAGTCGTCCTCGCGCTGATGGCGAAGCGCCAGCAAGGTGACGTGCTGGATTCCGATATGGAACAGCACCACGTAACCGTTGCCGCCGAAGGGAACGACGAGCTCGCGGAGGAACGGATCTTCGCCACTTGCCCGTCGGCAGGTATAAGGGAACTCCTCGAGGATGCCCACGGCCCGCACCAGCGTCTGAATGGCCCTCTCGGCCGCGTCCGCGTCGTTTGCCGCGAGGAAATCGGACAGTCGAAGAAGATCGGCCCGCGCGCCGTCCGTGTAGCGAACCTCGTACCTCATTCCTATCCCTTGCTTTTCCGTGCGGTGGCGATGCGCGCCGCGGCCTCCTTATGTACGTCCGCTGCGGCGTGGTAGCTGCCGGTGCGCTCCGCCTGCGCCAGTGAGGCGAGGCCGCGGGCAAGGAATTCCTTCTGCATGGCACGCCGTTCGACGGCCTCGGCCACGGCCGTTTCAATGAACGCGGAGAGCGTTTCTTCCTCGCCGAGCACGGACTCGGCCCGCTGCCGGAATTCGGGTTCGATACGGATCGAGGGAAAGGTGGCCGTCTTCATGGCAACTCCGTGCATTGCATTTGCGATGCAAACTAGCACGGCTAACGATGTAAGACCAGCCGAGGCTGCGCCTCAGCTCTGGACCGGCAGCGCGCAGGCATCGGCGCGGGATTCCAGGAGGTGGCGTTCGCGCTCGTTGCGAGTCATGCCGGCGGCGCGGAGGAAGGCCGCCCTGGCGTCCATCGGGCGGCCGAGGCGGAAGAGCAGGTCGCCATGCACGCTGGGGAGCAGGTGGTAGTCCTTCAACGCGGGTTCGTCGAGTAGCGATTCGACGATAGGCAGCGCCGCTGCCGGTCCCTCCGCCATCGACACGGCTACGGCGCGGTTGAGTTCGACCACCGGGGACGGGAGCACCTCCACCAGTTCGCCGTAAAGGGCGGCAATGCGCGGCCAGTCGGTGTCTTCGGCGCGCGTGGCCCGTGCGTGGCAGGCGGCAATGGCGGCCTGCAGCGCGTAGGGCCCGCGTGACCCGCCCAACCTTTCCGCTCGCTCCAATGCCTTCAGGCCACGGCCGATCAGCAGCCGGTTCCAGCGGCTGCGGTCCTGGTCGAGCAGCAGGATCGGTTCGCCGTTCGCATCGGTGCGGGCGCCCGTACGCGATGCCTGGATTTCCATGAGCGCGATCAGGCCGTGCACTTCGGGTTCGGCCGGCATCAGTTCGGCCAGCACGCGGCCGAGGCGCTGGGCTTCTTCGCAAAGCGCGGGCCGCATCCAGTCGCCGCCGGTGGTGGCGGCGTAGCCCTCGTTGAAGACGAGGTACAGCACACGCAGCACCGATGCGAGACGCTCTTTCAGGGCTTCGCCGCGAGGCACCTCATAAGCCACCGCTTCGGCGGCAAGGCTTCGCTTCGCGCGCACGATGCGCTGGGCCACCGTTGCTTCCGGAAGGATGAACGCGCGGGCGATCTCGTCGGTGGTGAGGCCGCCCAGCAGCCGCAATGTGAGCGCCACGCGGGCCTCGATCGACAGCACCGGATGGCAGGCGGTGAAGATGAGCCGCAGCATGTCGTCGCCGATGTCGTCGTCGAGCGCGTCGATCAGCTTGTCGTCGTGCGATTCGAGCAGCCCTTCCATGTCCTGGCCCAGGGCTTCGAGCTTGCGTCCGGCCATGCGCTCGCGGCGGATGCGGTCGACGGCACGATGCTTGGCGGCCTGGGTAAGCCAGGCGCCGGGATTGCGCGGCACGCCGTCGCGCGGCCATTGCTCCAGTGCGGAGACGAGCGCGTCCTGGGCCAGTTCTTCGGCCAGGTCGAGGTCGCGGACCATGCGCACGATCGTCGCGATCAGTCGCGGCGATTCGATCTTCCAGATCGCGTCGATGGCACGGTGAGTATCGTGCGTAGTCATGGCCACGCATGACAGCATTCGCTGCCATGCGTGGCAAGCCGCGTTGCGGCAATTACGCGGGGATCACGTCTTCCATCCGCCAGAGTTCGCGGATCTCGAGGCGGGCGTCGTCACCGTCCGGGAACGGAAAGGTTTCCGTCCAGGCGATGGCATCGTCGATGCTGTCTACCCGCAGCACCCAGAAGCCTGCCACCATTTCCTTGATCTCGGCGAAGGGGCCGTCGAGCACCGTCGCCTTGCCACGGGAGAAGGTGACCCGCTTCGCATGCCGGCTGGACGACAGGCCATGGCCGGCAATGAGGAAGCCCGCCTCGTGCCCCGCCCGGTTGGCCTCGCTCATGCGGCCGAGGATCTCCGGACCGGGATTCCAGTCGGTTTCGCTGCGCTCGTTCGCCTTGAGCATGACCATGAATCGGGGCTTGGGCGATTCTTCCTCGCTGGGATTGCCGAAACCGGACAGCCCGCCGGGACACCCGATGGGACGGATCTCGATTTCGGCCTGGCCGTTGGCATCTTCCGCCGGCCAGCCCTTCACCCATTCCACCGCCTCTTCCATGGAGCCGGCTTCGATGATGCTGAAACCGGCGACGAGCTCCTTCGTTTCGACGAAGGGACCGTCCACCGCCACGGCCTTGCGGCCGGGGGCGAAGGTGACACGCACGCCGGTGCTGCTCGGCTTCAGGCCTTCACCGGCCAGCAGGCGGCCTTCGGCCGCCAGCGTGTCGATGTAGTCGCCCATGGCGTCGAGCAATTCGCGGCTCGGCTTCACGCCGGCCTCGCTGTCATGGTCCGCCTTGCGGACGATGAGGAACTGCATAACTCACTCCTTACGGATTGGGTTTGCCTTACGGACTGGGTTTGTCGCCTGCGTTGATCATCCAGGGCACGCCGAACTGGTCGGTGCACATGCCGAAGCCCTTGGCCCAGAAGGTTTCGCCATACGGCATCGTGACCTTCCCGCCGCTGCACAGCGCCTCGAAGATCTTCTTGCCTTTCTCGACGTCGTCGATGCCGATGGCGATCGAAGCGCCGCGCAGGGCGCCTTCGTCCTGCGGGCTGTCGGAACCCATGAGCAGGATCTGTCCGTCGACGGCAAGATTGACGTGCATGATCTTCTCGCCGAACGCGGCCTGCTGCTCCGGCGTCATCGGACCGCAACCGTTATCGTCGCCGCCGCCTTCCTGGGGTGGCATGTCTTTGTAGCGGTGCAGCTCGTTGATCTTGCCGCCGAGCGCCGTTGCGTAGAACTCGAAGGCTTCTTCGCAGGTACCGTTGAAAAACAGGTAAGGCTGGATATGCATACGCATGTGTGGACTCCTTTCGTTATCGGGGGGTATCAATGACGCGACGCCAGCTCGGCGCGCAGCCGTTCTTCCTGCGCGCGCGCTTCGGGCGTGAATTCGGCACCGAAGTCCTCGGCATCGTAGACGCGGCGAATCTCAATTTCTGAGTCGACGTCGCCTTCGAACGGATTCGGCGCTCGCTTCATCCACTCGATCGCCTCGTCGAGCGAGCGCACCTGGATCAACCAGAAACCGGCGATCAGCTCGCGGGTTTCGGAGAACGGGCCGTCGATCACCTCGCGGCGGTCGCCGCGGAAGCGCACCCGGGCGCCGGCGCTGCTCGGGTGCAAACCCTCGCCGGCCAGCATCACCCCGGCCCGGCACATCTCTTCGTTGAAATGGCCCATGGCCGTGAGCAATTGCTCGCTCGGCATGGCGCCCGCCTCGGAGGCGGGCGTCGCTCTCACCATCACCATGAATCGCATCGTCGTTCTCCTGCGTGCGGCCGGGACAGTCCGGTCTTTCATGGAGACGTCGATTGTGAACCCGTCGGATCGACAAGGGCGAGCGACATTTATTCGCTGGTTCGCCGGTGGCGATCAGGCCGGGTGGGCGGGTGCCTCGAACACGGCCCGCACCCCGTCCGGTTCGAAGCGGATGCCCGCCTCGCCATGCGCCTCGCCCGCCAGCGTCCGTTCGATGAAACGGGTGCCGAATCCCCGCCGCAGCGGCGGTTTCACGGCCGGGCCGCCGCGCTCCTTCCATTCCAGCCTTACCCGGCCGCCCGAGGCCGTGGAAACGAACGTCCAGGCAATGCTGACCGTGCCCGAGGCCGTCGAAAGGGCGCCGTACTTGCTGGCGTTGGTCATCAGTTCGTGCAGCGCCATGGCCACGGCCACGGCGGTTTCGCCGTCCAGGAGGAGGGGCGGGCCGGAGAAGCTCACCCGGGCATTGCCCGGATCGTGCGGCGCAACGGTGGACTCCACCATGCAAAAGAACGGCACCTGCCTGGCGGCCCCCGCCAGCAACAGGTCGTGGGCGTTCGCAAGGGCGCGCAGCCGGCTTTCGAAGGCATCCATGGAACAGTCGAGGGGGCGGTCGCAAAGGAAGCTCTGCCGCGCCATGGCCTGCACGACCATGAGGATGTTCTTCATCCGATGGTTGAGGTCGTCGATCACCACGCGTTGGGTGCGGGCCGTGTCGCGCAGGCTCATCACGTCGTCCAGGGAGCTGGTCGCTTCGTTGCTCATGGTCTCTACCGTCTGGCCCGCGCTTCGCCCCTGATCCCCCGCGCCGGGCGTCACATGCGGCGAGGGCGCTTCCTGCACGCCTGCCATCCCCGTTTGAACCGGCGGACGAGCTGACGATAAAGCAAGATAAGCGCGCGTTACATGACGTTACGCGACCAGCGTGAGCCACGTCACGCATGAATCGATTTGATTGTTTTTTCAGAAAACTTCTATTGTGTATCGGCGCCGCAACAGAACCATGCCTGCCTTCGCTGTGCCAGAATTCCGCCGTTGCCGCGGCACACGCCGCGCGCAGGATCGTCCGTAGGGGATAAGCGAGCCATGGTCCGCCCGTCGCAGCCGCGACGGACGGTCCGTTCGCGTATCCGCAACGTGCCGACGACGCCGTCAACCGAGAAGGAAAGGGAGAAACATGGATCTGCTTCGCTTCATCGCCTTGTTGCCGCTGCGCCTCGTGCGCGGCCTCTTCCAGGCGCTGGCCTGGGCATTGCGGCCCCTTTTCGGCAATGTGTCCTGGTCCGCGCCGGCATGGCTGCCCGCCACCGGGCGCGCGGCGCGCAGCCATCCCTTGAAATTCACCGCGACGGTCGGCGGGGCACTGCTGCTGGCCGGCGCGTGCTGGTTCGGCTGGCACTGGTGGCAGAACCGGCCCCGGCCCGCCGAGCCCGAGCGCATCACCTTCCAGGCGCCCGCGCCGCGGACCACGGATTACGCCAATGTCCCCGTCACGATCCACCCGCTGGTGGTGACCTTCTCGGGCTCGGCCGCGCGGCTGGAATCGCTGGGCAAGCCGGTGACGGACGGCATCGCCATGGACCCGAAACTGCCGGGCCAGTGGACCTGGGAAAACGACCATGTGCTGCGCTTTACTCCCGCGAGCGACTGGCCGGTGGGCCGCAAGGTGGACGTGCGCTTCGACAAGGCGAAGGTGTTCGCGCCCCAGGCGCTGCTCGCCGACGACCATTTCGCGTTCGAGACCGCGCCGTTCACCGCCCGCGTGGTGAACGGCGAGTTCTACCAGGACCCGCAGGACCCCACGCGGAAGAAGACGATCGTGCAGCTCGGTTTCAATTACCCGGTGGACGCGGCACAGCTCGAGAAGCGGCTGTCCCTCGAGCTGCGGAACGGCAACGACAAGCGCGGCAGCGACCTCAAGTTCACGGTGACTTACGACGAACAGCGGCTCAATGCGTTCGTTCACTCGCAACCGCTGCAACTTCCGCGGGACGACGGATCGGTGGCGCTGCGGCTCGACGATGGCGTGCGCTCCAGCCGCGGCGGCGACGGCACGGAAAAGGAATTGGAAACGGCGGTGCGGGTGCCGGGCCTCTACAGCCTGAAACTCGACGAGGTGTCGGCCACACTGGTGGACAACGAGCGCTTCGAGCCGGAGCAGGTAGTGGTGATGCACTTCGGCGGCCCGGTGAGCGACGCCGAGCTGGCGAAGAAGTTGCAGGTGTGGGCGCTGCCCATGGGCGACGACAAGCACTATGGCGTCGATGCCATCGGCGACGCGGACCTGCGCGGTTTCGTGCGGCTGAAGCCGGAGATCGTTCCCACGGAAAACGACTGGTCGGAAACGCAGAGCTTCCGTTACCACGCCCAGCCGGCCCAACGCATCTATGTGCGCGTGGACAAGGGCATGACGTCGTTCGGCGGTTACGTGATGCCCAAGGCGCGGGCGGACCTGCTCACTGTGCCCGACTACCCCAAGCTGCTCCGTTTCATGGCCGACGGCTCGCTGTTATCGCTGAGCGGCGACCACCGTGTTTCCGTGGTGTCGCGCAACATGCCCGGCATGCGCGTGGAGGTCGGGCGGGTACTCCCCGACCAGTTGCAGCACCTGGTTTCCCTCAACTCCGGTACGTATGCGAAACCGGAGATGTACAGCTTCACCCCGGACCACATCGTCGACCGCTTCGTCAGCAAGGTTTCCTTCCCGGATGACGGACCGGGCAAGGCGCACTACGAAGGTTTCGACCTGGGCCAGTACCTTGCTTCGGGCAAGCGCGGTGTGTTCCTGCTGAAGCTTGCCGGCTTCGATGCGAAGGCGGCCGAGAACGCGCGCGCCGCGCGCGAGAAGAGCGCCCGCGAGGCGGCGGCGCGCGAGGCCGGCGGCGATCCGGACGCGGCGGCGTCCGCTGCGGCCGCCGACGATGAGAACGACGGCATGATGTACGACGCGCCGCGCGACGAGCGCCTGGTGGTCGTCACCGACCTGGGCATGATCGCGAAGAAATCGCTGGACGGCAGCCACGACATCTTCGTGCAGTCCATCCGTACCGGCGCGCCGGTCGCCGGTGCTTCGGTCTCCGTCATCGCCAGGAACGGCAGCACGCTGTTCACCCAGGCCACCGGGGCCGACGGCAACGCGCATTTCGCCAACCTCGCGGGTTTCACCCAGGAAAAGGCTCCGGCGATGTTCGTGGTGCGCCAGGGTGAAGACCTCTCGTTCCTGCCGGTGGGTTCGTACGACCGTTCCCTGGACTTCTCCCGCTTCGACATCGGCGGGGAGCCCAACGCGCACAGCCAGGGCCAGCTGTCGGGTTACCTCTTCTCCGACCGTGGCATCTATCGCCCGGGCGACCTGTTCCACATCGGCATGATCGTGCGGGCCAACAGCTGGACGCGCAGCGTCGCGGGCATGCCGCTGATCGCCGAAGTGGTGGACCCGCGCGGCACCACCGTGCGGCAGGAAACCGTGTCCATGGACACGGCCGGTTTCGCCGAGCTGGCATACACCACGGCGGAGACCTCGCCCACGGGCAACTGGACCGTGAACCTCTACATCGCCAAGGACGGCAAGCCGTACTCCCAGATCGGCAGCACCACGGTGCAGGTGAAGGAGTTCCAGCCCGACCGGATGAAGGTATCGGCCAGGCTCTCCACGACGGTGGCGGAAGGATGGGTGAAGCCCGCCCAGCTGAAGGCGCTGGTGGATGTGCAGAACCTGTTCGGCACGCCGGCGGCGAATCGCCGGGTGGAAGGGTCGCTCGTCCTGCGCCCAGCCTTTCCCTCGTTCCCCAGTTACAAGGATTACCGCTTCTACGACATCCGCCGCGCGAAGGAAGGTTTCGAGGAGAAGCTTGCCGACGCGAAGACCGACGACAAGGGCCATGCGGAGTTCGCGCTCGATCTGACGCGCTATGCCGACGCCACCTACCAGCTCTACTTCCTCGCCAAGGCTTACGAGGCCGAGGGCGGACGCAGCGTCGCCGCGGCCACGCAGGGCATGGTGTCGTCCAACGACTGGCTGGTGGGCTACAAGTCGGTGGACAACCTGGACTATGTGAGCCGCGATGCGAAGCGCAGCGTGAACCTCGTGGCGATCGATCCGGGCGCGAAGCGCATCGAGCTGAAAGGACTGAAGCAGGCCATCGTCGAGACGCGCTTCGTATCGGTCCTGACGAAGCAGGACTCCGGCGTCTTCAAGTACGAGTCGAAGGCGCGCGAATCCACGCTCTCCGAAACGCCGCTCACCATTCCGGCGGCCGGCCTCGACGTGGCGTTGCCGACGGACAAGCCGGGCAACTTCGCGCTGGTGGTGAAGAACGCGGACGGCAAGGAAGTGAACCGCGTGGCGTGGTCCGTGGCAGGCGAAGGCAACGTGTCCCGTTCGCTGGAGCGGAACGCGGAACTCCAGCTCACCCTGTCGAAGAAGGACTATGCCCCGGGCGAAGCGGTGGATGTCGCCATTCGCGCGCCCTATGCAGGTTCGGGACTGATCACGATCGAGCGCGACAAGGTGTACGCGCACGCATGGTTCCATGCCGACACGACCAGTTCGGTACAGCACATCACCGTGCCGGCCGGTTTCGAGGGCAACGGCTACATCAACGTGCAGTACGTGCGCGATCCGTCGTCCGACGAGATCTTCATGAGTCCGCTGTCATTCGGCGTGGTGCCGTTCTCGGTGAACATGGACGCTCGCCGCAATGCCATCGCGGTGGAAGCGCCCGCGCTGGTGAAACCGGGCGACACCGTGACCTTCCATGTCACGTCGTCCACGCCCACCCGTGCGGTAGTGTTCGCGGTCGACGAGGGCATCCTCCAGGTGGCCCGCTACAAGCTGGGCGATCCGCTCCAGTACTTCTTCCGCAAGCGCATGCTCGAGGTATCCACGTCGCAGATTCTCGATCTCATCATTCCGGACTTCCAGAAACTGATGGGTATGGCGGCACCGGGTGGCGACGCCGAGGGCGCGATCGGACGCCAGCTGAACCCGTTCCGCCGCAAGCGCGACAAGCCGGTGGCGTACTGGTCGGGCATCGTCGACGTCGACGGCTCGCGCGACCTCACCTACAAGGTGCCCGACTACTTCAACGGCAAGCTGCGCGTGATGGCGGTGGCCGTGTCGCCCGAACGCATGGGCACCTTCGAGGGGGCCACCACCGTGCGCGGCGATTTCGTGCTGTCGCCCAACGTGCCGACCACGTTGGCACCCGGTGACGAAGCCGAGATCAGCGTCGGCGTGGCCAACAACCTCACCGGCCTCGGCGGGAAGGACGTGCCCGTCGCCGTGAACCTGAAGCTCGGTCCGCAATTGCAGATCGTCGGCGACGCCGCCAAGATCTTGAGCCTGGGCGAGATGCGCGAAGGCGTGGCGATCTTCCGCGTCCGTGCCACCGACAAGCTGGGCTCCGGCAACATGACCTTCACCGCGAGCTACGGCGGCAAGTCGGCGAAGCAGGCCGTGGACCTCTCGGTGCGGCCCGCCTCGCCGATGCGCACGGACCTGGCTTTCGGACACATCGATGCGCATTCGCGCGGCGATGTGACCGGCCTGCGCGACATGCACGACGAATACGCCACGCGCGACGCTGCGTTCTCCACGGTGCCGGCGGTGCTGGCGCGTGGCCTGGCCGCCTACCTCGTGGACTTCCCGCACTACTGCACCGAGCAGGTCATCAGCGCGGCGATGCCGGCACTGGTCTTCGGCAAGCATCCGGAGTTCGGCGATGTGAAGCCGGCGCACATGCAGGACGGCTCGGCACCGCCGGCCGATCCGGTGGCGGCCTTGTTCGACACGCTGCGCGCGCGACAGAACGGGCAGGGCGGCTTCGGCCTGTGGGCGGCCACGTCCGACACGCACGCCTTCGCCACCGACTACGCGGTGCATTACCTGATCGAGGCGAGCGACCGCGGCGTGGCCGTGCCGCGCGACATGCTGACCGCCGCGGACAACGCGCTCCGCCAGATCGCCGCCGACGACTCGGGCGACGCACTGGCGGACATGCGGCAGCGTGCCTACGCCATCTACCTGCTGACCCGCCAGGGCAACGTCACCACGAACGACCTCGCTTCGGTGCAGCGCCGTCTGCAGGAGGCCTACCCGAAGGACTGGAAGGGCGACCTCGCGGCCGCCTGGCTGGCGGCGTCCTACAAGCTGCTGCACCAGGACAAACTGGCCGGCGAGCTGATGGCGGGGCCGCGGAAATTGCTGACGCGCGCACCGGCGGATGAAACGTACGCTTATGCGGACTATTACGACGCACCTACTCGTGACGCCTCGGTACTGTACCTCCTGGCGAAACATTTCCCCGAAGAGGCCAAGGCGCTGCCGCCACAGACCGTGGAAAATCTGGTGCGTCCGCTCGGCAAGGGCCACTACAACACCTTGTCGTCGGGCATGATCGTGCTGGCGCTGGATGCCTGGGCCAAGGAAGGCGGCGATCCGGCAAAGCTGTCGATCGGTGCGGTCGCCGCCAATGGCACCGTGGCGCAGATCGGCGCGCCCAAGGGCGCCATCCTCAATGGGCACTGGTCGGCTGGCACGCATCGCCTGCGCCTCGTCAACGACGCCGATGCCACCGCGTGGTATGGCGTGGCTCAGACCGGCTTCGACCGGAAACCGTCGACCGAGGTGCGCAAGGACGGCCTGGAAATCATCCGAACCTATACGACGCTGGACGGCAAGGACGTCGACACCGTGAACACGGGCGACGAAGTGAACGTGCACGTGCGCATCCGCGCGACGAAGGACGACGGTGTCGCCAACGTAGCGATCGTCGATCTCCTGCCCGGCGGCTTCGAGCCGGTGCTGGACACGGCTCCCGCGGAGGCGGCGGTACCGGCCTCCGAGGCGACGGACGAATCCTCCACCGAGGAATCCTCCGATGAGGGCGACGCGGAAGCCGCGGAAAGTGCAGAAGGCGGAGAAGGCGAAAGCGACACGCCGGCCTGGCGCTCGCCGATCGGCAATCCGGAATCCACCTGGAAGCCGGAGTATGCGGATGTGCGCGAGGACCGCGTGGTGGTCTATGGCTATGTGAGCCGCGATGTGCAGGAGTTCGTCTATCGCATCAAGGCGACCAACGCGGGCCGCTTCATCGTTCCGCCCGCACTCGCGCAGTCGCTGTACGACCGCACCGTGCAGGCACAGGCGCCGGGTGGCGGGACGCTCACGGTGGAACGCAAGCCCTAGCGGAACCGGTATCCGCATCGCATGAGGCCATTCCTTTCCCTTCGCCTTCCCCGCTGGCACAACGTCCTCGTGGCGTTGCTGCTGGTCGTGGGCATCCTCGCCGGTTGCCGGCTCTGGCCGCACGATCCGCTGCGCGCATCGTTTCCTTCTTCCACGGCGGTGTACGACGCGAACGGTCGTCTGCTGCGCCTCACGCTCGCCAGCGACCAGCGCTATCGTCTCTGGGTGCCGCTGGAGGACATGTCGCCCGCGATGGTGGACGCGGTATTGCTGCATGAGGACCGCTGGTTCCGCTGGCATCCCGGCGTGAGCGCGTGGGGACTCGTGCGCGGTGCCTGGATGACGTATGCCCGCGGTCGCCATCCGCAGGGCGGCTCGACCATCACGATGCAGCTGGCCCGGCTGATGTGGCACCTGGACACGCGCAGTCCCGGCGGCAAGCTCGTGCAGGTGGGTCGCGCATTGCAATTGGAGCTGTTCCACTCCAAGCACGATATCCTGGAGGCCTATCTCAATGCCGCGCCCTTCGGCCGTAACGTGGAAGGCGTGGGCGCCGCCAGTCTTGCCTACTTCGGCAAGGCCCCCGCGCGACTCAGCCTGCCGGAAGCGCTGACCCTCGCGGTGATTCCGCAGGAACCCGCGCGGGGCCTTCCCGGGCGCGTGGACGGTGCGGCGGTGATCGACACGGCGCTGAAGGCATCGCGCGATCGCCTGTTCGCCCGCTGGATCGTTCGACATCCGGAGGACGCCGCCGCGCGGCCGCTGTTCGACCTTCCACTGCGGCTCCGTCCGCTTTCGCGATTGCCGTTCGAGGCGCCGCACTTCGTCGAGCAGGTACTGGCGGAACGCCGCATCGACGGCGGTGGCGACATGCGCGTCGCGACGACGTTGGACCTGGGCCTGCAACACAGCCTGGAACGGCAGGTACGGCAGTACGTGGAACGCGGTGCCGATCGTGGCATACGCAACGCGGCGGCGATCCTCGTCGACACGCGGGACATGGGCATAAAGGCCATGGTCGGCTCGGCCGATTACTTCGACGCCTCGATCCTGGGGCAGGTGAACGGCACGCAGGCAAAGCGCTCGCCGGGTTCGACACTGAAGCCCTTCATCTATGCGCTGGGATTCGACCAGGGCGTGCTGCACCCGGAAACCGTGCTGCGTGACGTGCCGTCCTCCTTCGGCCCATATACACCGGAAAACTTCGACGGCCATTTCCTCGGTCCGGTCACCGCGACGCAGGCACTGGTGCGAAGCCGCAACATTCCCGCCGTGCAGATCGCGGCGAAGCTCGCGTCACCGAATCTCTACCAGTTCCTCCGTGACGCCGGCATTTCGCGCATGGCAAGCGAGCAACATTACGGCCTGGCCCTCGTGCTCGGCGGCGGCGAAGTCACTATGCAGGAACTGGCGCGGCTGTATGCCATGCTGGCCAACCGCGGCGAACTGCGGCCGCTTCGCCTGCTCGACGGCACACCGAAGAGCCGCGGCACGCGCATGCTCAGCGAGGAAGCGAGCTTCATGGTCATGGACATGCTCCGGCAGAACCCGCGGCCTGACGACGTGGCGGCGCAGTCCTCGCGCCTGCCCGTGTACTGGAAGACAGGCACGTCGTGGAGCTTCCGCGACGCGTGGACGGCCGGGAGCTTCGGTCCTTACGTGCTGGTGGTGTGGATCGGCAACTTCGACGGCGCGGGCAATCCCGCTTTCGTAGGCATCGACGCCGCGGCGCCGCTCTTCTTCCGTATCGCGGACGCGCTGCGGGCCGAGCGGCCCGGACTTGCCGAACCCGTGCGGCGCAATCCGCCGAACCTCCGGCGCGTGCCCATCTGCCTGGCCAGTGGCGATCTGCCTAATGCCTGGTGTCCGCAGGTCGGCAGCACGTGGTTCATCCCCGGCAAGTCGCCCATCCGCGTGAGCACTGTGCACCGCCCGGTGGTGATCGATACCGCCTCCGGCAAGCCCGCATGTCCGCCCTATGATCCTGCGCGGACGCGGGTGGAAGTGTACGAATACTGGCCGTCGGACCTCGCGCGGGTCTTCGCGCAGGCCGGTATGCCACGGCGCACGCCGCCCGTCCTGCCCGATTGCCAGGGTGGCGGCCAGCCAGCCGGCGACCCGCCGCGCATCACCTCGCCCCTGAAGGGAAGCAGCTATCAGATCCGCGCGTCGCGACTGGGTACCGAGCGCATCGCTTTCGCCGCCACCGCCGATGCCGGCTCGCGCACGCTCTACTGGTTCGCCGACGATGCCTACCTGGGCAGCGTTCCCAACGGCCAGGCCCTCATGTGGGCACCGGAGCGCACCGGGCGCTTCCTTGTCCGCGTGGTGGACGACCAGGGCCGCGCGGATTCGAGGACCCTGGTGCTGGAAGCCCGCGAGTAGGGCAGGAAAAAGGCACGCTCGCGGCGGTGCTGTCCACGGGACGTGTTCCGGGCGTAACTTAAGCGTTTCACCGGGAGGCGCACTACGATGAACAGCACGGTCATTCCCTGCCTTCGCTATACGCACGCGCTGGAAGCCATCGACTTCCTGTGCAATGCCTTCGGCTTCGAGCGACAGGCGGTCTATGTGAACCCGCAGGATCCAAACCTGGTCGACCATGCGCAGCTGACGTATGGCGGCGGCATGGTCATGCTCGGATCCGTGCGCGATGACACGGCTTTCAGCCGGCACATGGTGCAGCCTGACGAGGTCGGCGGAAGGGAAACGCAGTGTGCCTGTGTCGTCGTCAAAGATGTTCGGGCGCATTACGAGCGTGCGAAGAATGCCGGGGCCACCATCGTCGACGAGTACGAGGAGAAAGAGTACGGCGGTGCCGGGTACTCCGCCCGCGACCCGCAAGGCCACCTCTGGTACTTCGGCAGCTATGATCCGTGGGCGCAGGGGAGCTAGGCACGACAGGCCCCCTGCCTGGTGGACCACGCGCCGCCTCGGCGGCTCCTACACAACTTCAATACGTGTCGCGGCATCCAATGCCGGGATCGTTCACGCCAGGAACCCTCGATGGATGATGTTGCCAAGCAGGAAACCCAGACCGCCCATCCCAAGGCGGCCATCGTCACCACCTGTATTCTCGCCGCCCTCGCGGGCCTCATGTTCGGACTCGACGTCGGCGTGATATCTGGCGCCACGCAGTTCATCCAGGCGGAGTTCAAGGTTTCGGACCACGTCATCGAATGGATCGTCAGCGCGATGATGGGCGGCGCCGCCGTCGGTTCGCTGGGCGCGGGCTGGATGTCGGCAGCGCTGGGACGCAAGCGTTCCCTCATGCTCGCCGGCGTGCTGTTCGTCGCCGGTTCGCTGTTCTGCGCGGTGGCGGGCACGCCGACCGTGCTCATCGTGGCGCGCTTCGTGCTGGGCCTGGCGATCGGCATCGCGGCATTCACGGCGCCGCTTTACCTCGCGGAAGTGGCGCCGGAGAAGATCCGCGGCGCCATGATCTCCACGTACCAGCTGATGATCACCACGGGCATCTTCATCGCTTTCCTTTCCGACACCGCCTTCAGCAGCAGCGGCAACTGGCGCTGGATGCTCGGTGTGATCGCCGCACCTGGCGTGCTCTTCCTTGCCGGCCTCTTCTTCCTCCCGGACAGCCCTCGCTGGCTGCTTCTGGTGGGACGGCGGCGCGATGCGGAAACGGTGCTGAGTAAGTTGCGCGGCAACCCGGAGACTGTGCGGCGCGAGATCGCCGATATCGACGAACAGCTGAAGACCCGCCAGCACGGCTGGAGCATGTTCCGCGAAAATCCGAATTTCCGTCGCTCGGTCGGCCTCGGCGTCCTGCTCCAGGTAATGCAGCAGTTCACCGGCATCAACGTGGTGATGTACTACGCGCCGCGCATCTTCAAGGAAATGGGTTACGACACCCACGCGCAGATGATATTCACCGCCGTGGTGGGTCTCACCAACATGCTGGCGACCTTGATCGCCCTTGCCTTCGTCGACCGGCTGGGCCGCAAACCCATCCTTTATGCCGGCTTCGCCATGATGACGGTGGGCCTCGGTGCGGTGGGCACGATGATGGCCCTGGGTATCGCCTCGCGCGGCGAGCAGCTCTTCACCGTGGGCATGCTGCTCTTCTTCATTGTGGGCTTCGCGATGTCCGCCGGTCCGCTCATCTGGACGCTGTGCGCGGAAGTGCAGCCGCTCAAGGGCCGCGACTTCGGCATCGCGTGCTCCACCTTCACCAACTGGATCACCAACATGCTGGTGGGCGCCACCTTCCTCAGCTTGCTGAGCGGCATCGGCAACGCGCAGACCTTCTGGCTCTATGCCGGCTTGAACGCGGTGTTCATCCTGTTGACCTTCTGGCTGGTTCCGGAAACGAAGAACGTGACCCTCGAGCAGATCGAGCGCAACCTCATGAGCGGCAAGGCGTTGCGCAGGATCGGCCAGTAGTTTCCGCGCGCATTAGCACGCCTGGCGCCGTTCTGTCATGAGAGCGGCGCCCATTTTTTCTGAAATGCGAGGCTCTTCGGACTTCCGAAAGGAAGTCCGATTTTTGAGCAATCTTCCATATGGCTTGTAGGCCAAATCCGACAGAATCCTTGTCGCTCGCGTAGACGAGCACTCGGCTGCGTGAGCACGGGGAGGCCCCGTGCCTCCCCTGGCCGACGGCCCACGCTGGGCCGTTGCTTTTCCAGAACGTAACAAGGTTAATCGGATGAACCTCAAGGCAATTACATCGGCCCTGCTTATCGCAGGGCTGGCGGCTCCGGCCGCCTTCGCTTCCACCGGCACGATCACGTTCACCGGTTCCATCAGCAATGTCACCTGCACCATCAGCGGCGGCGATCCCGGTACGGGCATCCCCGATTTCACCGTGCCCATCGAGGGCGTGAACGCCGGCGATTTCCCGAACGTGGGCAGCCACGCCGGCACCACCGGTTTCCGCATCTACGTGGGTAAAGCCGGTGAAACGACCTGCACCAACGGCACCCAGGTATGGGCGGCGTTCGAGCCGGGCTCCACCGTCGATCCGCTGACGGGTGCCCTCATCACCACCGGTGCCGCGCAGGGCGTGCAGATCCGTCTCTTCAACAAGTCCGGCGATCCCATCGACGTCTGGAGCCCGAACCAGAGCGTGATCAAGGAAACGGTCGCCGACAACCAGGCCGTCATCGCTCACTCCGCGGCATTCGAGCGCACGGGCAACATCACCGCCGGTGATGCGAACAGCTCGGTCGTGTACTCGATCCGCTACCTGTCTCTTATACACATCT
>NZ_JBNDHZ010000063.1:0-20734 GCF_056755355.1 Luteibacter sp. HAY1-4A | reverse complement strand
AGATGTGTATAAGAGACAGCCCATAGCATGCCCCCCTGTTGCGCAACGCAGCAATCCACGGCATGATCGCCGTTCCACCTGCCCAGGCTCATCCGTGTCCCACACCGACTACACCGCCATCGTCCTGACCAGCGCCCGTATGGCCGCGGGAATGACGTCGCGTGCTCGTCGACCGTACATCGGACACATTGCCGGGTAGGCTGTCGCGCGCGTTTCATTCGTACCGACTAAAAAACCCGGCCTGTGCCGGGTTTTTTCGTTTCTACCCACCCCTTTCCTCCACGGCCCCCGGGCCAACCGACGATCCGGACCGCCATGACCGTTCGCCATTTCCTCTCCACCCAGGACTACAGCCGCGCCGAGATCGACGCCCTGCTCGAGCAGGCCGCCGAGTTCAAGCGCTCGCCGCAAGGCCGTCAGCTGGCGGGCAAGTCGATCGCGCTGCTGTTCTTCAACTCGTCCATGCGCACGCGCACCAGCTTCGAGCTGGGGGCCTTCCAGATGGGCGGCCACGCTGTGGTCCTCTCCCCCGGAAAGGACGCGTGGCCCATCGAGTTCGAGGTCGGCGCGGTGATGGACGGCGACACAGAGGAGCACATCGCGGAGGTGGCGCGCGTACTGTCGCGCTACGTGGACCTGATCGGCGTGCGGGCGTTCCCGAAGTTCGTCGACTGGTCGGTGGACCGCCAGGACAAGGTGCTTGCGGCCTTCGCGCAGTACGCCACGGTGCCGGTGATCAACCTCGAGACCATCACCCATCCCTGCCAGGAGCTGGCCCATGCGCTGGCGCTGAAGGAACACCTGGGCGACCTGCAGAATCGCAAGTACGTGCTCACCTGGACTTACCATCCCAAGCCGCTGAACACCGCCGTCGCGAATTCGGCCTTGCTGATCGCGACGAAGATGGGCATGGACGTGACCCTGCTGTGTCCGACGCCGGAATACGTGCTCGACGAACGCTACATGGAGTTCGCCCGCGCCAACGCACGCGAGAACGGTGGCTCGCTGCAGGTGTCGCACGACATCGAATCGGCCTATCGCGGCGCGGATGTGATCTACGCCAAGAGCTGGGGCGCCATCCCGTACTTCGGCCGCTGGGACGAGGAAAAGGCGATCCGCGACGCGAACAAGCACTTCATCGTCGACGAGGCCAAGATGGCGCTCACCCATAACGGGCTTTTCAGCCACTGCCTGCCGCTGCGCCGGAACATCAAGGCCACCGATGCCGTGATGGATTCGCCCGCCTGCATCGCCATCGACGAAGCCGAAAACCGCCTGCACGTGCAGAAGGCGGTGATGGCCTCGCTCGTCTCGCACTCCTGATTCGCCCTAACTTCGACCCAACGCCTTCCTCGGAGCCCGCATGTCCAGCAAAGATATCGTCCTCGCCTTTTCCGGCGGCCTCGACACCAGCTTCTGCGTCCCTTATCTCATCGAGCGCGGCTATGCCGTGCACACCGTGTTCGTCGATACCGGTGGCGTCTCCGCCGAGGAACGCGAGTACATCGAGCAGCGCGCGAACGAACTCGGTGCAACGTCGCACCGTACCGTCGACGCCGCGCAGGCCATCTGGGACAGCTTCGTCACGCCGCTGATCTGGGCAGGCGAGTTCTACCAGGGCCAGTACCCGTTGCTGGTGTCGGACCGCTACCTCATCGTGAAAGCGTCGCTGGAACGCTGCGACGAACTCGGCACGAAGTTCTTCGCGCACGGCTGCACGGGCATGGGCAACGACCAGGTGCGCTTCGACCTCACGGTGAAGGCGTTGGGCGACTACACCATCGTGGCGCCGATCCGCGAGATCCAGCGCGAGCACACCCAGGTGCGCGCCTATGAGCAGAAATACCTTGAGGACAAGGGTTTCGAGGTGCGCGCCAAGACGAAGCACTACACCATCAACGAGAACGTCCTCGGCGTGACCATTTCGGGCGGCGAGATCGACGCGTGGGAGATTCCGGGCGAGGGCGCCGTCGCCTGGTGCGCGCCGCGCTCCGAATGGCCGGTCGAGCCGCTACGCATCGAGCTGGGCTTCGCGCAGGGCACCGCGGTATCGCTCAACGGCAAGGCGGCCTCGGGCCCCGAGATCCTCGCGTTCCTCAACCGCGAACTGGCGAAGTACGGCGTCGGCCGCAGCATGTACACCGGTGACACCAACATCGGCCTGAAGGGCCGCATCGTGTTCGAGGCCCCCGCGCTCACCGCGCTGCTCACGGCGCATCGTGCACTCGAGGAAACCGTGCTTTCGAAGCAGCAGAACCGCTTCAAGCCCGAGATCGGCCGCAAGTGGACCGAGGTGGCCTACGAGGGCTTCTTCAACGATCCGATCAAGGCTGATCTCGAGGCGTTCCTCGTTTCCACGCAGCGCAAGGTGGACGGCAAGGTAATCATCGAAACGCGCGGCGGCACCGTGTATGCGGTGAAGGTCGAGTCGAAGCACATCCTGCAGTCGGCGAAGGCCACCTACGCTCAAGCGGCCGACTGGGGCGTGGCCGAGGCGGAAGGCTTCATCAAGCTCTACGGCATGAGCTCCACGCTCTGGGCCGAAGTCGATCGCGCAAACGGGAAATGATCCGACCCATGGACGCCTTGCTGAAGGACACGCTCACCCACCTGCGCGCGCTGGTCGGTTTCGACACGCGCAATCCGCCACGAACCATCGGCACCGGCGGCATCTTCGATTACCTGCGTGCGAACCTGCCCGGTTTCGACGTACAGGTGACCGATTTCGGCGCCGGTGCCGTCAACCTCTACGCCGTGCGCGGCACGCCGAAGTACCTGTTCAACGTGCACCTCGATACCGTGCCGGACTCGCCGCACTGGACCGCCAGCCCGTTCGACCTGCGCCTCACCGAGGATCGCGCCATCGGGCTCGGATCGTGCGACATCAAGGGTGCGGCGGCCGCCTTGGTGGCGGTGGCGAACGCCACCCAGGGCGACATGGCCCTGCTGCTGTCCACCGACGAGGAAGCGAACGACGCGCGCTGCATCGACGGATTCCTGAAGACGCCGCGCGACTACGAGGCGATCATCGTCGCGGAGCCCACGCGCGGCGAAGCCGTGCTTGCGCATCGCGGCATCCATTCGGTGCAGATGCGCTTCCAGGGCCGGGCGGGCCATGCATCGGGCGAGCAGAAGCCCTCGGACAGCGCCCTCCACCAGGCGATCCGCTGGGGTGCCGCGGCCCTCGACCATGTGCAGGCCCAGTCGCACGAGCGCTTCGGTGGCCTCACCGGCCTTCGCTTCAACATCGGCAAGGTCGAGGGCGGCATCAAGGCGAACGTGATCGCCCCCACCGCCGATGTGCGCTTCGGCTTCCGGCCGCTGCCGTCGATAGACGCGGACGGGCTGCTCGAGGCGTTCCGCACCCTCGTGGAGCCGCATCCGGAGGAATACGGCGAAACCTTCCGTGGCGACTCCCTGCCGGCGGGCGACACCGCCACGGCGGAAACGCGGCGCCTTGCCGCTCGCGACCTCGCGGACGAACTCGGCATCCCGGTCGGCAACGCGGTCGACTTCTGGACCGAGGCCGCGCTGTTCTCCAAGGCGGGTTACACCTCCTTCGTCTATGGCCCCGGCGACATCGCGCAGGCGCACAGCGCCGACGAGTGGGTCGCCCTCGATCAACTGGCGCACTACGCCCAGACCATCCATCGGATCGTCGACCGTGCACTCTGACAAACATACCCGCAAGACCATCGTCCGCCTCCTGTCCTCGATGGGCAGCGCGCGCGAGATCCAGCAATACCTGAAGCGCTTCTCCCAACTGGACGCCGCTCGCTTCGCGGTGGTGAAGGTGGGCGGCGCCGTGCTGCGCGACGAACTGCCGGACCTCACGTCGTCGCTGTCGTTCCTGCAGCAGGTGGGGCTTACCCCGATCGTGTTGCACGGGGCGGGTCCGCAGCTCGACGAAGAGCTGGCGGCCGCCGGCATCGAGAAGAAGACCGTCAACGGCCTGCGCGTCACGTCTCCGGAGGCGCTGGCCATCGTGCGCCGGGTGTTCCAGGCGCAGAACCTGCGCCTGGTGGAAGCGCTGCAGGAAGCCGACACCCGCGCCACGTCGGTGCCGTCGGGCGTGTTCGCCGCCGAGTTCCTCGACCAGGAAACCTACGGCCTCGTGGGCCGCGTGCGCGACATCAACCTGGCGCCGATCGAAGCCAGCCTGCGCGCCGGTTCCATTCCGGTCATCGCGAGCCTCGGCGAAACGGATGCCGGCCAGATCCTCAACATCAATGCCGATTTCGCGGCCAACGAACTCGTGCGCGTGCTGCAGCCGTACAAGATCGTGTTCCTCACCGGCACGGGCGGTCTGCTCGACGGCGAGGGCAGGGTGATCGACTCGATCAACCTGTCGACCGAATACCAGCAGCTCCTCGAACAGCCCTGGCTGCATTCGGGCATGCGCCTGAAGATCGAGCAGATCAAGGATCTCCTCGACGACCTGCCGCTTACCTCCTCCGTGTCGATCACCCGCCCGGCGGAACTGGCGAAGGAACTCTTCACGCACAAGGGTTCCGGCACGCTGGTGCGCCGGGGTGAGCGCGTGCTCCGCTTCGATTCGTGGGACGACGTGGACCTCGTGCGCATGCGCCAGCTCATCGAGTCGAGCTTCGGGCGCACCCTGGTGGACGGCTATTTCGAACGGACGAAGCTGTTCCGCCTGTATGTCTCGGAGAACTATCGCGCGGCGATGGTGCTCACGCGGGAAGAAGGGTTCGCGTACCTCGACAAGTTCGCCGTGCTCGACGACGCGCAGGGTGAAGGCCTCGGGCGGGCGGTGTGGCAGGTGATGCGGGATGAGAATCCGAAGCTGTTCTGGCGCTCGCGCCACGACAATCCCATCAACACGTTCTACCACGGCGAGGCGGACGGTTGCCTCAAGCAGGGCCGCTGGACGGTGTTCTGGTTCGGCCTGGACAACTTCGCCGACATCGAACGCTGCGTGGCGCACAGCCGTACGCGCGTTCCTACCTTGCAGGACTAACCGACATGGCCAAGAAGACCATCGGCATCGTCGGCGCGCGCGGTCACACGGGCGCCGAACTCATCCGGCTCATCGCGAACCACCCGGAGCTGGAGCTTGCCTTCGTGTCCTCGCGTGAGCTCGCAGGGCAGCGCCTTTCCGAACATAACGACGCTTACCGCGGCGAACTGGCATTCGGCAACCTCGACCCGGCGGACGTGGCCGCCACGGGCGTGGACGTGGTGGTGCTCGCGCTTCCCAACGGCAAGGCCGCGCCCTATGTCGAAGCGATCGACAAGGCCGGCGCGAACACGGTGATCGTCGACCTTTCCGCCGACTATCGCTTCGACGAGCGCTGGTATTACGGCCTGCCCGAGCTTTACCGCGATCGCTGGCGCGGCGAGAAGCGCATCAGCAACCCGGGCTGCTATGCCACCGCGGTGCAGGTTTCCATTGCGCCGGTGAAAGACCTCCTGGCCGCGCCGCCCGTGTCTTTCGGCGTTTCAGGCTATTCGGGTGCGGGCACCACGCCCTCGGACCGCAACGATCCGGAGAAGCTGCGCGACAACCTCATGCCGTACTCGCTCACCGGCCACATGCACGAGAAAGAGGCCAGCCGCCACCTCGGTCTGCCGGTCGAGTTCATGCCGCACGTGGCGCCGCATTTCCGCGGTCTCACGGTGACCACCAACCTCTATCTCGCGAAGCAGGCGAAGCGTGAGGACATCGTCCGCCGCTTCGAGGCCCGCTTCGAGAAGGAGCCGTTGATCCACGTGGTGGACGAGGCGCCGTGGGTGAGCCAGATCGCCAACCGGCACCACCTCGACGTGGGCGGCTTTGCGATGTCGACCGATGGCCGCCGTGTGGTCGTGGTCGCCACGCTGGACAACCTCCTCAAAGGCGCGGCCACGCAGGCCATGCAGAACGTCAACCGTGCGCTGGGCTTCGCCGAGCTCACCGCCATTCCGCTCTGAACGGTAGGAACCCGACATGACCCAGCCGCTCTGGCAGAAATCCGACACCCAGGTGGACGCGCGCATCATGCGTTTCCTCGCGGGGAACGACGTGGTGCTCGACCGCGAGTTCTTCCTGCACGACATCGCCGCGAGCAAGGCTCACGTCGAGGGCCTGGCCAACATCGGCGTGGTCTCGCACGACGAGCGTGACGCGCTGCTGCGGGAGCTCGATGCGCTGGCGGCGGACTTCGCCGCCGGTGCGTTCGTGCTGGACGAGCGTTATGAAGACGGCCATTCCGCCATCGAGGCGCGCCTCACCGAACGCCTTGGCGACGCCGGTCGCCGCGTGCACACGGGGCGCAGCCGCAACGACCAGATCCTCGTGGCCACGCGCCTGTGGCTCAAGGAGAAGCTGACCACGTTGGAGGCCCTTTGCCGTCGCGTGGCGGACGTGTGCCTGGAACGCGCCGCCGGCGATGCGTTGCCGATGCCCGGGTATACCCACATCCAGCGCGCGGTGGTTTCATCCACCGGCATGTGGTTCGCGGCGTTCGCCGAGGCCTTCATCGACAACACCCTGAGGGCGCGCCAGGCACTGGCGTTGATCGACGCCAACCCGCTCGGCACCGCCGCCGGTTATGGCGTGAACGTGCCCCTCGACCGCGCGCACACCACCGCGGCGCTCGGCTTCGCGCGCATGCAGGTGTCGCCGATCTACGCGCAGCTGTCGCGCGGCAAGTTCGAGATGGCGGCACTGGACGCGGTGGGCATGGCTCTTCTCGACACCCGACGTCTCGCCTGGGACCTCTCGCTGTTCACCACGGCCGAGTTCGACTTCGTGAAGCTGCCGGCGGAGTACACCACCGGTTCCTCGATCATGCCCAACAAGCGCAATCCCGACGTGGTGGAACTGTTGCGCGCAAGCTACGCGAGCGTGGCGGCGGCACGCACCGAGATCGAACAGTTGCTCTCGTTGCCGTCCGGTTACCAGCGCGACCTCCAGTTCTCGAAGGGTTCGCTCTTCCACGGCTTCTCGATGGGCCTCGGTGCGCTCGAGTTGCTGCCCGACATGCTCGCGCGGTTCGAGTGGAAGGCCGACAACATGCGCGCGGCCATCGAGCCGGCGATGTATGCCACGGACGTAGCGATCGAGCAGGCCGTGGCCGGCGTGCCGTTCCGCGACGCCTATCGCGCCGCGGCGGAAACGGCCGCATCGGCAGGCGAGGGCCGCACGCCCGAGTCCAGCCTCGCGGCACGCACCTCGCCCGGCGCAGGCAACGACCTGATGCTGGACATCCTGCGTGAACGCCTGGCTGCGATGCAGTAAGCCCTGTGGGAGCCGCTTCAGCGGCGATCCCGCGTCAGCGGGCAAGCTTGCGGCAAGCACCTATCGCCGCTGAAGCGGCTCCCACAGGTCGGGCCTTTGCTACAACCAGGCTTCGATGGCTTCCACGGCACCGAGGCAATCCGTGTACCGATTGTAGAGCGGCGTCGGCGACAGCCGGATCACATCGGGTTCGCGCCAGTCGCCTATGACGCCGTGGCGTTCGAGGTGTTCGAACAACTTCCGCCCGGCATCGCGTCCCGCGCGAACGCGGATCGACAACTGTGCGCCGCGCTGGGCCGGGTCGTTCGGTGTGACGATATCGAGCACGTCGTCAAGGCGACTACGGATCAGCCAGTCGAGATAGGCGGTGAGGCGGCGGCTCTTTTCCACGAGGCGCGGCATGCCGGCTCGCGTGAACACGTCGAGCGACGCGCGCAACGGCGCGAGCGCAAGGATGGGCGGATTGGACAGCTGCCAGCCGTCGGCACCCGGCGTCGGTACGAAATGCGGCCCCATCTGGAAACGCGTGTGCTTGTCGTGGCCCCACCAGCCGGCGAAGCGCGGCACGTCGGCACGCGCGTGGCGATCGTGCACGAAGGCGCCCGCGACGGCGCCCGGGCCTGCATTGAGGTACTTGTACGTGCACCACACGGCGAAGTCCGCGCCGCTGTCGTGCAGCGCGAGGGGCAGGTTGCCGACGGCGTGCGCGAGATCGAAACCGACGACGCAGCCCTGGGCGTGCCCCAGGCGCACGATGGCCCGCAGGTCGAACACCTGGCCTGTGCGGTACTGCACGCCCGGCAGCATGATCAGCGCGACACGGTGTCCGTGCTCGGCGATCGCCCGCTCGATCGCCGCCATCGAAAGCGTGCCGCCAGGGCCGTCGGGCTGCAACTCGATGAGGTCGCGAGAGGGATCGAAACCGTTGAAGCGCACCTGCGATTCGAGCGCGTAGCGATCGGTGGGAAACGCGCCGGCCTCCATGAGGATGGCCGGGCGCTCCGCCGTCGGGCGGTAGAAGCTGACCATCATGAGGTGCAGGTTCGCGCCCAGCGAATTCATCGCGACCACTTCGTGCGGCTGCGCGCCGACCACCTCGGCCATCGCATCGCGCACGTACTCGTGGTAATGCATCCACGGCGAACGGCCGCGAAAGTGCGCCTCCACGGCCAGTTCGGACCAGTCGGCGAGTTCCGCTTCGATCGCGGCGCGGACGCCCTTCGGCTGCAGGCCAAGTGAGTTGCCGCAGAAGTAGAGGGTGTCGCGGCCGTCGTGCCGCGGAATATGGAATTCGTCGCGGAAGGCGCGGAGCGGATCGGCGGCGTCCTGGGCTTCGGCCCAGGCGCGCGTCGCTTCGAAATCGGTCATTGGGGAAATCCGTGGATCACGAAGGCATGTGGGCGGCCACGTCGGCGCAACCCTTGTCGAACGCCGCGCGGAAGCGGGCGTCATCGCCGGCGGGGCGGATACAACGGAGCTGGATCGCGTAACCGGCGCTGTAGAAGTAGCGCTCGAAGTAATCGAGCTTCACCGCGCCTTCCTTCGCCGTGTACACGTTCTCGGTCGGCGAATTCGCCTTGCCGGGAGCGTAGTCGGTGAGCGCCGTGGCGTGGTTGCGCAGGTTGCCCGCGAACTGCTGGAAACCGTTGAGGTTGGGCACCTTCTGCGCGGTGATGGAAACCCGCGCCAGGGTGGCGTCCGCGGCGCTCGATCCCGGTACCTGGAACACCTGTGTTTCCTTCTCGCCCTCCGACTGCATGATCGGTACCCACTGGTCGGGAACCGCGAAATGGATGGCGCCGGCCATCATCGACACGTCGGTCGCGCCGATCGCGGGGCTCGCGAAGAGCAGGGCAGTCAGGATGAGACGCGGAAGGCGGTTCACGAGCGAGGATTCCCTTGGGAGGGCGCGGCGGCGCCGCGCAACGGCGGCATTCTGGCACAGCGGGCGCAACGGGATGGCGGGCGGCCTGTGCGCCAGTTCACGCCACGGCGGCGACGGGCTGGAACTTCGACATCGGCACGCCGAGCCATTCCAGGGCGGTGCCGTGGAAGAGGCGCGCCCGCTCCGTCTCATCCAGGCCAAGCGCCTCGATGCCGCTGCCCGGCTCCTGTTCGCCCAGCGGAAATGGATAGTCGGTGCCGAGCATGACGCGGTCGCTGCCCGCGGTGGCGAGCAGGTAGCGCAGCGCCGCGTCGTCGTGCACGCAGGAGTCGAAGTAGAGCCGTGAGAGGTACTCGCGCGGATTGCGCGCATTGTCCGTCGCGACGAGGTCGGGACGCATGCGGAAGCCGTGCTCGATGCGGCCGATGGAATACGGGAAGCTGCCGCCGCCATGGGCCAGCATCACGCGCAACGCGGGCAGACGTTCCAGTACACCACCGAAGATCAGCGCGCAGGCGGCCCGCGACTGCTCGGCAGGCATGCCCACCAGCCAGGGCAGCCAGTACTTGGGCATCGAATCCGTGCCCATCATGTCCCAGGGATGCACCAGGACCGCCGCACCGAGGTCGGCGGCGGCCTCGAAGAATGGGAAAAGCTCCGGCGCGTCGAGATTCCACGCATTGCAGTGCGAGCCGATCTGCACGCCTTGCAGGCCCAGTTCGCCGATGCAACGCTCCATCTCACGGATAGCGAGCGAAGGCGATTGCAGCGGCACGGTGCCGATGCCGGCATAGTGGCGCGGGTGCGCCTCGCATACGGCGGCCATCGCATCGTTGAGGTGCGTGTGGAGTTCCAGCGCCTGATGGCCCTTGGCCCAGTACGAGAACATCACGGGAACCGTCGACACGACCTGCACACCCACGCCGAAGCGGGCGTAGTCGGCGATACGATGTTCCGCGTCGAACGCCGATTCCCACACTTCCCGGAAGAACTTCCCGTCCTTGTAGATGCGGTGGTGGCCGCTCGAATGGGTCATGACAGGGAAGCGCTCGTCGCCGTAGCGGGCGGCGAGATCGGGCCAATCGCGGGGCAGGATGTGCGCGTGCGTGTCGATCTTGAGCATGGCCCGAGTGTACCGCCGCCCTTGTGAAGGAACCTCTCGCGGTGCAGCAAGAGGCCGCGCTACCGCGCGGATCGCCGCTGAAGCGGCTCCTACAGGGCCCTCGTGTGGGAGCCGCTTCAGCGGCGATACCGACGGTCAGGCCGGTGCGACGGAACGGCGATTCACAACGTGCGCGATCGTGTCCACGTTGTCGGTCAGGCGATCGGTGAGACGCGACACCGCCTCCGCGAAGCCGCGGTCCTTCTCCCGCGCCAGCATTTCGGCCAGTGCGCGTTGGTGCTCGCGCAAGGCCGGCGGCATGGCGATGGCCTCGGCACGGGTGAGTGCTTCCGCCTGCGCGCGCAGGGCCGTGGCCGCCTCGTGGATGAACGCACCCACCGGGGGCCACGCCTCCGGCACCTCGCCCACGTCGATCAGGGATTCCAGTGCCATCGCCGTTCGGGCGAGGCGGTTGCCGTTGGCGTAGAGCGTCTCGGCCAGTTCGGCCAGCACCGCGGGCGTACCCGGTTCGGCCAGCATGCGGTCGATCGACGCTTGCGCATTCGTGCGCGCGGTGCGCGTGGCGGCACGCACCTCGTAGCGGGCACGGCTGTCGGCCGGGGCCACCATGGCATCCAGGTAATCGGCATAGGCCCCGAGCATGTCCGAAAGCGCACTGCGGGCCCGGTGCCGCTCCCAGGTAGGCCAGAGCACGTACGCGAGGAGGGCCATGCCGCTGCCGAGGGCGGTGTTGAGCACGCGGTCGGACATGGCGGCGAACGGGTCGACGCCCTCGAACGAGAGGAGCACCACCACGGTACCGGTCAGGGCGGCCACCGCGATGCCGTAGTGCGCGACCGCCAGGTAGCGGAACCCGAGGCAGAGCACGCCCATCACCGCCACGTGCGCCCACGCCACGTCCGGCGTAAGCCGCAGCACGAGGGTGGTGAGCATGAGTCCGAGCACCGTGCCCACCACGCGGAGGAGGCCGAAGTTGAACGTGGCCGCGAAATCGGGGCGCAGGACGATGGCCGCCGTCATCGGCAGCCAGTAGCCGTGGGGCAGGGAGTAGTAGCGAGAGACGGCAAAGGCAAGGGTGAGCACCACCGCGCAGCGCACCGCGTGCCGGAAGGCCACCGAGTGCGGCGTGATGTTCGCGCGCAGGGTCGACAGTGCGGAGGCGCTGCGCAGCGTGTCCGGCAGGGCTGTTTCCGCGCGCTGGGCACGCTGCTCGCCGCGCGAACCGGCCCAGTTGGTGTTACGCACGACGGCGGCAAGCTGTCCAGACAGGGCCTGGATGTGTGTGCCCAGTGCGCTTGGATTGCTGCCGGCCAGCAACGCGCGCTCGCTGGCCTGCAAGGTGGCGAGCGCGCGCTCGGCGCGCTGCGGCGGTTCGGCCGCATCGAGGGCGTCGGCCGTGGCGGCCAGTACACGGGCGGCGTCGTTGCGGAACATCTCGCCCATGCCGTCGCGGGCCGTTTCCAGCACCTGCATGGCGATGAGTTCGAGGCGGATGCGTTCCGCCAGTTCCAGGAGGACGCGGAAGGCTTCCATGGCGCGGCCGCGGGCGTGGTGACGCCCGAGGAGGGTGATCTGCAGCGCGTCCATGGCATCGGTGAGGGCAGGGGCTTCGGCGTCGTGCTGCTGCTTGCGCGCGAGCGCGGCCAGCCCGCGGTAGACGGTGGCCAGCGCCATGCGCTCGGGCCGGTAGCGTTGCAGTGGCCATTCCGCGATGGAGAACACCGCCAGCAGCATGCCGCCGGCGAAGATCAGGCCACCGCCCGCGAGCGCGCCGCCGAGAGTCGTCGGCGTGGCCGCGGTGATCACGAGCAGGAGCATGCTCGTCATGCCCACGCGCGCGATGTCGGGGCCGAACACGACCAGCAGGCCACCCAGGAAGCCGCACACGGCGCAGGCGACGGACATCGGCAGGACGAGGTTGCCGATCAGGAAGCCCACCAGCGACGCGGCGCCGGCGGCGAGCGCCGCGAGGAAGAGGCGGCTGAGGCGTTGCTGGTAGGGACCCGGCTGGTCCGAGAACATCGTATCGAGGGCACCGGCGGCGATGCCGATGCCCACCTGCGGGTAACCGAACATGAGGCCCAGCGCGAGCGGCAGGATCACTGCCGCCGTATTGCGCAGCGCGACCCGCAGCGGGACGTCGGGTCGCTTCGTCCGGATCAGCGTACCGATGACGCTGGCGCGGAGCGAGTAGCCGTTGCTCATGGTGTGTGTGGGCTCGTCCTGTGAGCCCACGATTCTGCCGCAAATTGCCTGACTGGATCGGTAGCGCGGATCAGGAGGCGCGGCCCGCGAACTCGCCGGTGAGGGTGTTCACCGTGACCTTCTCGCCGGTGGTGATGTATTCCGGCACCTGTACTTCGATGCCGGTGCTGAGCGTGGCCGGCTTGGTGCGCTTGGTGGCGCTGGCGCCCTTCAGTTCCGGTGCCGTGTCGGCCACCGTGAGCACCACCGAGGTGGGTACCTGGAGGCCGACGGGCGCATCGTCGATCACCTGCACGTAGTAGCCCTCCATGTCTTCCACGATATAGCCGGCGTTGTCGCCGATCACCTCGGGACCGAGGATGTACTGGGTGTAGTCCTCGTCGTCCATGAAGACGAAATTGTCGCCGTCCATATAGGAGAACTTCGCCTGGCGGCGGGTGAGTTCCACTTCCTTCAGTTCGTCGTCGGCGCGCAGGCTCAGGTCGTACTTGCGGTTGCCGGGAATGGAGTAGAGGGTGAAGCGGAACGTGACGTTGCCGCCGCGCGCGGTGGGCGCGCTGCGCTCGATGTCGCGCACCTGGTACACCGTACCTTCGTTCTCGACGACGTTACCTTTCTTGACTTCGGATGCTTTCATGGCTGTTCGACTTCGTGTCGTTCTGGGGTTGATTACTTCGGCGCGAGACGCACGGCGCCGTCGAGGCGGATCGTTTCGCCGTTGAGGTAACGGCTGGTCAGGATGAAGGCCACGGTGTCGGCGAACTCTTCCGGCTTGCCCAGGCGCGACGGGAAGGGAATGGATGCCGAGAGCGATTCCTGCACCTGCGGCGGCATACCGTCGACCATGGGGGTCCAGAAGATGCCGGGCGCGATGGTGTTCACGCGGATGCCGAAGCGGGCGAGCTCACGGGCCATGGGCAGGGTCATGCCCACGACGCCGCCCTTCGAGGCCGAATAGGCGGCCTGGCCGATCTGGCCCTCGTATGCGGCCACCGAGGCGGTATTCACGATCGCGCCGCGCTCGCCGTCGTCGCCGGCCGCATTGGCCTGCATCAGCTGCGCCGCGGCCTTGGCGACGTTGAAGCTGCCGACCAGGTTCACCATGACCGTCGTGGAGAAGTTGGCCAGGGGCATCGGGCCTTCCTTGCCGAGCACGCGCCCGGCACCCAGGATGCCCGCGCAGTTCACCACGGCGTTCAGGCCACCCATCGCCGCGCTGGCCGCGGCGACATTCGCCGCCACACCCTCTTCGGACGTGACGTCGGTGCGATGGAAGGAGGCGTTGGCGCCGAGGGCGGCCGCGGCCGCCTGGCCTTTTTCCTCGTTCACGTCGAAGAGTGCGACCTTGGCGCCCGCCGCGACGAGACGCTGGGCCACGGCGTGACCCAGACCGGACGCGCCGCCGGTGATGACGGCCTTGACCTGTTCGAGCTGCATGGAAACTCCGCTTTGCGAATGGCAAAGAAGCGCATGTTAGCGGGTGGCGGCGCGTTGCAGGAGGGCCGCAAGCTCCGGGGTCGCGGCCAGTTCGGCGAATGGAACCACCGGCGGCGGTGGATTTGCGGGCTCGGCGAGGAACAGGCTCCACACGCCCACGTCCCACCAGCGGCCGAGCTTGTAGCCGGCCTTTGGCCAGACGCCGGCGGGCGTGAAGCCCATGGCCTCGTGCATCGCCACGCTCGTGTCGCCGGGCAGCGTGATGACCCCGACGGCCTGGTTGATGCCTTGCAGCCGCATCGTTTCCAGCAGCGCGCCATACAGGCGGCGGGCGATGCCGCGGCGGCGTGCCTTCTCGTGCACGTAGATCGAGGTCTCGGCGACCCAGTCGTACGCCGCGCGTTCGCGGAAGCGCCCCGCATACGCATACGCCAGCACCTCGCCGCCTTCTTCCCATACCAGCCATGGATGATTGGCCAGGCGTGCGCGGATACGGCCGGCCATCGCGTCGTCGCCGGGGAGTTCGGTCTCGAAGGTGATCGCGCTCGTCTCCACGATGGGCGCGTAGATGGCGTGGCAGGCCCCCGCGTCCGCTTCGACCGCGACCCGGATCACAGGTTCTTTTCCATGAAGATGCTCGACGCGACGGCCCGATGGTCGCCGAAGGGACGGCAGCGGCGATAACCCGCGCGCTCGTAGAGTTCAATGGATTCCGTCTGCGCCGTGCCTGTTTCCAGCTTCACGGTGGTGCCGCCCGCCGAACGCACCTGTTGCTCCAGCGCCTCGAGCATCTGCTTGCCGAGGCCCATGCCGCGACAGGCGGGCAGCACGTACATGTATTTGAGTTCAACGTAGTCGCCGTGGTCCACGGCCGCCCCGCAGGCCAGCGGCAGGCCGTCGACGCGCGCGGTCATGAACGTGGTGTGCGGCTGGCGCAGGCTCTCCACTCCGACCGAGGGCGGCGGCAGGTGCCTGTCGAGATCGGAGAGGTAACCGTGCAGCTGCTCGATCAGCGGAAGCACGTCCGGGCGGCCGGGGTCGTCGACGGCGAACTCTAGCGAAGGCGGGGAAGGCGGGATGGTGAGGTCCCCGTCGTTGAGGCTGCGCAGGAAAAAGCGATTGCAGGCGAAGTGTCCCGTGCTGCCCATGGGGGCGTCGATACGGGTGAATCCGTGGCGCATGTACAGGGCCTGCGCCGCGTCCATGCCGGTAAGGGTTTCGAGGTAGCAGCGCGAGAACCCGGCGCGGCGTGCGGCGTCGAGGCAGCGGCGCAGCAGTTGCGACGCGGCGCCGGTGCCGCGCGCCTGGGGGAGGAAATACATCTTGCGCAGTTCGCAGGTTTCCTCGTCGCCGCCTTCCCGTGGCGCCATGCCCCCGCCACCCACGGCGCGGCCGTTCATCTCCACGACGAAATAGGCCTTTCGCGGTCGCGAGTAGGCGGTCGACATGGCGTCGACCTCGGTGTCGTGGATGGCGAAGCCGGGACCGTCGGCGCCGAACTCCGGCATGACGGTGCGTATGACGGCGGCGATGTCGGCATCGTCGCGCGGCTCGATGGGGCGAATGAGGTAGTCGGCAGGCATGGCACCCATGCTGCCATGGATGCCCGCCCCATTCCCACAGTCAGGCGGCGGTGCGCGCCTGAGTCACGCGGCTGGCCGTGGCCTTGCCGAGCTGGCTCGCCAGCCACGCGCCGGTTGCCACGAGGCGGTCGAGGTCGACGCCGGTGGTCATGCCCATGCCGTGCAGCATGTACACCACGTCCTCGCTGGCCACGTTGCCCGTGGCGCCCTTCGCATACGGGCAGCCGCCGGTGCCGGACACGGCGCTGTCCACCACGCGCACGCCTTCCTCCAGACAGGCGAGGATGTTGGCGAGGGCCTGTCCGTAGGTATCGTGGAAATGCACGGCGAGGGCGGCCATCGGCACCTCGGCCGCTACCGCCCGCAGCATGGCCCGCGCCTTCGCGGGGGTGCCGACGCCGATGGTGTCGCCAAGGGACACCTCGTGACAGCCAAGCTCGTGCAGGCGGCGCGCCACGCGCACCACGTCGGCCACCGGCACATCGCCCTGGTACGGGCAGCCGAGCACGGTCGACACGTAGCCGCGAACGGCCACACCATCCGCGCGCGCCCGTTCGAGCACGGGCACGAAGCGGTCGATGGATTCGTCGATCGACGCGTTGACGTTCTTGCGGTTGAACGCTTCCGACGCCGCGGTGAACACCGCGACCTCGCCGGCCCCGACCTCCCGCGCCCGCTCGTAGCCTTGCAGGTTCGGCACCAGCACCGGATACGCCACGCCGGGGGCCTTGCGGATACCGCGGAACACTTCCGCGGCGTCGGCCAGCTGCGGCACCCACGTGGGACTGACGAAGCTGGTGGCTTCGATCGTGGCCAGGCCGGTATCGGACAGGCGGTCGATCAGTTCGATCTTGACCGCGGCCGGCAGCATGGTTTTCTCGTTCTGCAGGCCGTCGCGCGGGCCGACCTCGACGATGCGGACATGGTTCGACGGGTTGTTCATGCGGGTTCCTGTCAGGCGGTCTCGACGAAGCGGACGAGCACGGTGTCCGCGTCCACGAAATCGCCTTGCGCCACCGATATGGACTCAATGCTACCGGCGCGCGGCGCCTTCAAGGCCAGTTCCATCTTCATCGCCTCCATCACCAGCAGCTCCTGTCCTTCCTCGACGGTATCGCCGGCCGCCGCACGGACCAGGACGATGCGTCCCGGCATGGGCGCCACGAGCTGGCGCGCCCCGGCGGCTTCCTCGCCCAGCCACGCGAAGGCTGGTGCCCGTTCGAAACTCCAGCGGCGGCCCTGGGCGTCGTGTACACGCAAGCGGCCGTCGACGAGCGACAGCGGCACGCGCCGCGCGTGCTCGTCGAACCGCGCGGAGAGCGTATCGCCATCGATGCGCGCGCCGGCAACGGTGCACGAGCGCGTATCGATGTGGAGCACGTAGTCGCCGCCATGGCCGTGGGCCTCAACCTCGTGCCGGCGGCCGCCTTCCACCAGCGCGACCACGCGCTTTCCCGGGTGGCCCAGGCGCCAGGCATCGGCCGCGCCCCAGGGCGAATGGGGATCGCCCGCGCCATTCCGCTCGGCGTGCTCGTCGGCGAGCAGCAGGGCGGTCGCGGCCGCGAAGTATTCGAGGTCGCCGGGCTCGGCGCCGCCGGCCAGGAACTCGTCGAGATGACGGTCGAGGTATCCGGTGTCGATGTGGCCTTCGACCACGACAGGATGGCGGACGAGGCGTTCCAGGAAGGCCACGTTGGATTTCGGTCCCACGATGTCCGTCTGCGCCAGCGCCTCGCGCAGGCGCTCGAGCGCCTGCGTGCGGTCGCGATCGTGCACGATGAGCTTGGCGATCATGGGGTCGTAGAAGATCGTCACCGTGTCGCCGGCGACCACGCCGCCATCCAGGCGCACGTGTGCCGAAGCCGGTGGCAATGTCAGCGCGGCGAGCTTGCCCGATCCGGGCAGGAAGTTCGCTTCGGGGTCCTCTGCATAGAGGCGCACTTCGATGGCGTGGCCCCGGGCGCGAATCGCCTCCTGGGCCAGTGGCAGCGGCTCGCCCGATGCCACGCGCAGCTGCCATTCCACCAGGTCGAGGCCGAGGGTTTCCTCGGTGACGGGATGCTCCACCTGGAGGCGGGTGTTCATTTCCATGAAGAAGAACTCGCCGTCCTGGCCCACGATGAACTCGACCGTGCCGGCTCCCACGTAGTCCACCGCGCGTGCGGCGGCCACCGCTGCCGCGCCCATCCGGGCACGGCGTGCGTCGTCGAGGAAGGGCGACGGCGTTTCCTCCAGCACTTTCTGATAGCGGCGCTGCGCGGAGCACTCGCGTTCGTTGAGATGGATGATGTTGCCGTGCGTATCGCCGAACACCTGGAATTCGATGTGGCGGGGATGTTCGACATAGCGTTCGAGAATGACGCGCGTATCGCCGAAAGCGTTCGCGGCCTCGCGCTGCGCGGAGGCCAGCGCTTCGGCGAACCCGGCGGCGTCGCGCACGATGCGCATGCCCTTGCCGCCGCCGCCGGCGGCCGCCTTGATCATGAGCGGGAAACCGGTGCGCTGCGCCTCGGCCGCGAGGTGCGAGGGGGCCTGGTTCTCGCCGTGGTATCCCGGAACGAGCGGCACGTCGTGCCGCTCCATGAGCGCTTTCGCCGCCGCCTTGGAGCCCATGGCGTCGATGCTTTCGGGCCGCGGGCCGATGAACACGATGCCCGCCCGGGCGCAGGCGCGGGCGAAGTCGGTGTTCTCCGAAAGGAAGCCGTAGCCCGGGTGGATGGCCTGCGCGCCGCTGCGCTTCGCCACCTCGATGATCGCGTCGCCCCGCAGGTAGGACTCCGCGGGGCGCGGTCCACCGATGGGCCACGCCTCGTTCGCCAGCCGCACGTGCTGCGCACCCGCGTCGGCCGCGGAATACACCGCGACGGTGCGAATGCCGAGGCGTCGGCAGGTCCGGATCACGCGGCAGGCGATTTCGCCACGGTTGGCGATCAGAATGCAGTCGAACATGCGGCTCCCGGCACGGGTCGGAGGGTGGGGGAAAAGCGGGAAAACTAGCAGATTACGGCCTTCCGGCGGGTTGCGCCGCAGCATCGCCAAGGTTTTGTGATTTGCAGTACGGGGACGGGTCTTCTAGCCTTGGAGGCCCGGGAAGGCGCTTCCAGCCGTCCCCGATTCCCCCTCCAAAGCGAGAATTCCATGCAGATCGCCAACCGCCACGCCGTTTCCTTCCACTACACGCTGACCGACGACCAGGGCAACGTCATCGACAGCTCGGAAGGCCGCGAGCCGCTGGCCTATATCCATGGCGAAGGCCATATCGTCCCCGGCCTGGAAAAGGCGCTGGAAGGCCGCTCGGCCGGCGACCAGTTCAAGGTCGACGTCGCGCCGGAGGAAGGCTACGGTCCGCGCCACCAGGAACTCATCCAGGTCGTGCCGCGCGCCGCGTTCCAAGGTGTCGAAGACCTCCAGCCCGGCATGCAGTTCCAGGGTCGCAACGACCAGGGCAGCATCAACGTCACCGTCAGCAAGATCGAGGGCGACAACGTCACCGTCGACGGCAATCACCCGCTCGCCGGGCAGACACTGCACTTCGCGGTGGAAATCACCGACGTGCGCGAAGCCACCGACGAAGAACTGTCGCACGGCCACGTGCATGGTGAGGGTGGCCACCACCATTGATGTAGCAACTCCGTGTGGGAGCCGGCTATGCCGGCGATCCCGCGGCAGCGGGCAAGCTTGTCGCGAGCACCCATCGCCGCTGAAGCGGCTCCCACACAGAGCTTTGCGCTAGTACCAATCCAGCAGCGACACGCCCAGGCCCAGGTAAGTCGCCCGGTGGTTGTAGTCGATCAGGCTCTCACCGTACCCGTTGAAGATTTCCATGTAGCCGCGCAGGTTCCCGACCACCGGGAAGCTCCAGGTTCCGCGCAATGACCCGTGCGAACGGTCGCCGCCCCGGAACGAGTGCCGTGCGGTCAGGCCGAATTCCTGGCGGCCCACTTCGTGCACGACCTGGATTTCGCCACGCCCCATATAGTCCTGGATATCCGGGTTGTCGTCGTCCTTGCGATCTTCCGGAATGCGCCACCACGGGCGCAGCATGATGGTCCATCCCTCGCGCTCGAGGCCGATGTCGGCGATCACACGGTTCCAGCTGCGCGAGAGAGGGTCGGCGCGTCCGTTGGACTGGTGGTTGATGCCGATGCTGGCCAGGCGGCCCGTCCAACCGAGCACTTCGTAGTGCGTGTTGAACGCGAGCATCGCCTCGGGTTCGTAGTTCGTTTCGCGGAACGGCCGCGAGTTGTCGGTGTTGTAGACCTGCCAGCGCGACGACTGGGTATATCCCACCCACACGTCGCCGTTGTCGCCGAAGAGGTTCTCGGCAACCTTCGTCTTCAGGCTGATCTGGAACTTCGCTTCCACGTCGTCGAGTTGCTGCGGCGTGGCTACCGTGTGATCGGGCGCGGGACTGTGCGGCCGGGTGTTCTGGTTCGACGAACCGAAGAACGGCAGCGCATAGGTCGGCTTGTAACCGCGCAGGTTGAACGTGCCAAGTTTCGATTCCGGCGAGAGCTCCCAGCGGCTGTCGAGCAGCGACAGGGGGCGCGCCACGTCTCCTGAGTCGCGTGTGGCCAGGTCGACACTGACCGAGCGCCCCGACGGATCTTCCTTCTTCGCGGCTTGCGGCAGGCGATCGCGACCCACCGCCTTGTCGTAGCACAGCAGGCGCTGCGAGTCGGTTTCGATGGCCGAGCACGCGCGGATATCCAGGGGGCTGGGATTCTGCGCGAGCGCAAGGCCCGTATGCAGGCACACGTAGGCGCAAAGGGCGCCGGAGGCGGCGCGGATCGGCTTCATCATGAGGGCTCCGTGCTTGGCCGGAAAAATCCGGTGGGCAGCGGAGTGTAGCGGCAGGCTTCGTCTGAAGAACGTGCAGCGTCGAGGTGCACGAAAAGTGGGAAGCCCGGTGAAGGGCTTCCCACCACATATGCCTGACTAGCCGGCGTTCCGGTTACTGACCGCTGGCGCCCGACTTGGCGACCCACTTCTGGTATTCGCCCTTCGAGACCCTTCCGTCGCGGTTGCTGTCCGCATACTGGAAGTCGTTGGCCAGCAGCGGATAAGCCGAAGCCTGCTCCGGCGTGATCGAGCCCTTGCCACCGGAGAGCGTGGCGAAGTCGGGTGCGGGGCCCGAAGGCTTAGCCGGCGCGGGACCGCTGTTCACCGTGACCTGTCCCTGCGGTGTCTGCATCGACGCACCGGAGGAGTTGGCTTCCGCTCCCGCCGAAGGCGGCACCTGTCTCTTATACACATCT
>NZ_JBNDHZ010000062.1:0-26720 GCF_056755355.1 Luteibacter sp. HAY1-4A | reverse complement strand
GATGGTCGGAAGCGTATGATGTGTTTAAGACACAGCCGCCATGGCACCCTCGCCGCTTGGCATGGGAACCACCCTTGCCGGCGCGACGCAGCCACCTTGGCGGCCCTTCCTGACGTCATGGTGGCGGTGATAATTAATCAGAGGGTCCCCTGTGCAAGCCAATCCGGTATTGCCCGGTCATAATGACCGACGTTGTCGCGGTGTCGTCGCCGCATCGATCCATGGAGTCGACATGATGTCTGTTGTCCGCCGCGCGCTGGTGCTAGCCGCCGGCCTCGGCCTGTTCGCCGCCCTTCCGGCCCTCGCCCAGGACGAGCAGGAACTGCTGCCTGTCACCCAGGCCTTCCACCTCACGACGGACGCCAGCCACCCGGGCACGGTGAAGCTCCATTGGCGCATCGCCCCGGACTATTACCTCTACCGTGGGCGGATCAAGATCGCCGCGGCCGACCCCGCGGCGCTGAAGCTCGGCGAGCCGAGCCTTCCCGCCGGCCTGAAGGAGCACGACGAATACCTGGGCGACGTCGAGATCTACCACGGCGACATCGAGGCGACGGTCCCCTACACGCTCGCCGACGCGGCCACGAAGACGCTGGCCCTCAACGTCCAGTACCAGGGCTGCCACGAAGTGGAGCCCAAGATCTGCTACCCGCCCAACACCGAGCACCTGACGCTGGCCATCGGCGCTCCGTCGACCATACCCGCCGTGGCAACGGTCACCCCGGCCGCGAACGCCGCGGCATTGCTCGGCGCCCCCGCGCCGGCCGCCCAAGGCACCGACGCACAGCCCCTGCCGGCCGAGCAAGCCTTTCGCTTCGAGGCGCTGGTGAAAGATCACGGCAACCTCCTGCTGCGCTGGACGATGCCGAAGAATTACTACCTGTATCGCGACAAGACGCAGATCGCGGTGGCCTCCCCGGCCGGCGTGAGCGCCGGCGAGCCGGAGTGGCCCAGCGGGACCGCGCACCACGACGAGCACTTCGGCGACACCATCGTCTACTTCGACCAGGTAGAGCTGCCCGTGCCGCTGGAAGGCGCCGCGCAGGCTACGTCGGTCGCGATCGACGTGTCGTCCCAGGGCTGCCTCGAGAACGGCATCTGCTACCCGGTGATGAAGCGGCGCGTGAACGTCGACCTGAAGGCCGGCACGGCTTCCGTCGGTGGCGCCACGGAGGAACCGCAGCAGGCCGCGGCCCCCGCCGAGGTCGCCCCGACACCGCCCCCTCCGGGCATGGCACCTGGCGACGAAGCGCCCATCGGGTTCATCGCCGCGATCGGCCTCGCGCTCCTCGGCGGCCTCGTGTTGAACCTCATGCCCTGCGTGCTGCCGGTCCTCTCGCTGAAGGCGGTCACCGTATTGGAAAGCGGCGAGAGCCATGTGGCCGCCCGCCGTCATGCACTCTGGTACACGGCCGGCGTGCTCGCCGCCTTTGCCGTCCTTGGGCTGATCATCGTCGGCATTCGTGCCGCTGGGCACGGCGTCCAGTGGGGCGCGCAGTTCCAGCAGCCTCTGGCCATCGGACTGCTTGTCTACGTGATGCTTGCCGTGGGCCTTTCGATGTCCGGCGTGTTCGAGATCGGTGGCTCGCTCGGCAACGTGGGCAGCGGACTCGCCTCGCGTTCGGGCCCTTCCGGAGACTTCTTCACCGGCGTGCTGGCCGTGGTGGTCGCCAGCCCCTGCACGGCGCCGTTCATGGGGTCGGCCATCGCCTTCGCCTTCGCCGCGCCGCTGGCCATCGCCTTCCTGATCTTCCTCGCCCTCGGACTGGGCCTCGCGCTGCCCTTCCTGGTCATCGGTTTCGTGCCGGCCGTGGCGCGGATGCTGCCGCGCCCTGGCCGCTGGATGGAGACGCTGAAACAGGCGCTCGCGTTCCCGATGTACCTCACGGCCGTCTGGCTGCTGTGGGTACTGACGAAGCAGCGTGGCGCGGACGCTGCGGCCCTCGTGCTGGCAGGTGGCGTGCTGCTGGCCATGGCCCTGTGGTGGTATGGCCGCAGCCGCGGCGGACGGGCGCTGTCGTGGGTGTTCACCGGCGTGCTCGCCATCGGCGCCGCCGCAGCCCTGTGGACGGTGCATGGCCTTCCCGCGCCGCAGACCGTCACCGTGGCAGCGGATGGGTCGGTGCCCTACTCGCCCGACAAGCTGGCCGAGCTGCGCGCCGCCGGTACGCCGGTTCTGGTCGACATGACGGCCGACTGGTGCATCACCTGCAAGGCCAACGAGCATGCCGTGCTCGATACCGACGCCTTCCGCGCCCTCCTGAAGCGCACCGGCACCGTGTACATGAAGGGTGACTGGACCGACGTCAACGCGACCATCGCCGCCTTCCTCGAGCAGTACCACTCGGTGGGCGTGCCGCTTTACGTGGTGTATCCGAAGGGCGGCGGCGAGGGCACGAAGCTGTCCACGGTGCTCACCTACGATACCGTCGAGAAGGCACTCGAGGCAGCCGCCCATCCATGACCCGCGGCCCGACCTTCTGGATCGTGGCATTGGCGGTCGCAGCCGCCGCAACGGGGCTCTACCTCGAGCACCGGCGACTCCATCCGCCGCCGCCGCAGGGCCTCACGGTGGCCGATGTCGGAGACTTCCCGCCCGAGGCCACCTTCCTCACGGTCGAGGGCAAGCCGCGCCAGCTTTCGGACTGGCGCGGCAAGCGTGTGCTGGTGAACTTCTGGGCCAGCTGGTGCGCGCCGTGCCGGCGCGAGATGCCCCTGCTGAGCGAGAACGCCACGCGCTACCGCGATCGGAACGTGGCCATCGTCGGCGTCGCGGAAGACACCGCGGCGTCCGTGCGCGGCTTCCTCGCCGCACGGCCGGTGAGCTACCCCGTGCTGCTTGCGGACACCGACGCGCCGGGCGGCTCGCTTTCGTTCGGCAATACCCGCCGCGTGCTGCCTTATAGCGTGCTCATCGGCACCGACGGACGAATCCTGCGGCGCAAGCTCGGCACTTTCACCCAGGCGGAGCTCGACGAATGGCTGGGCCAGGACCGATGAACGACACCACCCCGCCCTCGCACGACGATGCGATCGAGGCCACGCGCCTCTGGCTCGAGCGCGCCGTGATCGGGCTCAACCTCTGCCCGTTCGCCAAGGCCGTGCAGCGGAAGGGCCAGGTGCGCTATGTCGTCAGCGACGCGAGCCAGCCCCTGCAACTGCATGCCGACCTCGTGCGCGAGCTCGAATTCCTGCGCGATACCGACCCGGAGGCGGTGGACACCACCCTCCTGATCCACCCGTTCGTGCTCGGCGATTTCATCGACTTCAACGAATTCCTCGAGGTGGCGGACGCCGCGGTCACCGACCTGCAGCTGGACGGGGAGATCCAGGTCGCCAGCTTCCACCCCGACTTCCAGTTCGAGGGCACGGCCCCCGACGACATCACGAACTACACCAACCGCTCACCGTTCCCCACACTGCATCTGCTACGTGAGGCGAGCATCGACCGTGCCGTGGCGGCTTTCCCGGATGCGTCGGCGATCTTCGAGACCAACATGGAAACCCTGGAGAAGCTAGGGCACGAAGGGTGGCGGAAGCTGTTCGCCGACCCCTGACGGCTTTGTGTGGGAGCCGCTTCAGCGGCGATGGGTGCTCGCGGCAAGCTCGCCGCTGCCGCGGGATCGCCGGCACAGCCGGCTCCCACGAGGTTGAAGATTCCGGGGGGCCTACCGAAAACCATACGCCAGCGTTTGGAAAGTCTCGATCTCCAGCGAACTGCGTCGAACTCCACCGAACTGGACAACTTGCGGCGACAAGCGCACACTGCGCCGCGAACCGGGGGAGCCGGAAACCGCGAATCAAGGTGAACAGTGGCCAGGATCCTTGTCCTGCACGGACCCAACCTCAATCTCCTCGGAGTGCGCGAACCCTCGGTCTACGGCCGCGAGACTCTCGCCGACATCAACACGTCGCTGCAGACGCGTGCGCAGGCCGCCGGGCACGACCTCGGCTGGTTCCAGTCGAACGCGGAGCACGAGCTGGTCGGGCGCATCCACCAGGCGCGCGATGAGGGTACGGCCTGGATCCTTATCAATCCGGCGGCTTTCACGCATACGTCCATTGCGCTGCGCGACGCCCTGACCGGCGTGGCCATCCCGTTCATCGAGATCCACCTGTCGAATCCACACGCCCGCGAGCCGTTCCGGCATCACTCCTATCTGTCGGACATCGCGGCCGGCACGATCTGCGGTTTCGGCGGCGACAGCTATCGCCTGGCACTGGAAGCCGTGCTGCTCCGCCTCGCCGTCCCGGCGGCCTGAATTCTTTCGTGGCGCGCCTCGCGCGCCCGCCCAACCACCAGAAGGTTTGTCCCATGGACCTGCGCAAGATCAAGAAGCTCATCGACCTGCTCGAGGAATCCAACCTCGCCGAACTGGAAATCAAGGAAGGCGAGGAAGTGGTCCGCCTGTCGCGCGTGCCCAAGGGCGGCGTCGCCATGGCCGCGCCGCAGATGATCGCCGCGCCGGCACCTGTCGCAGCCGCACCGGTCGCCGCGCCGGCCGCCCCCGCCGCGGAACCCGGCCTGCCGCCGGGCCACGTGGTGAAGGCCCCGATGGTCGGCACCTTCTATGCCGCGTCGACGCCGGGCGCTCCGGCGTTCGCCACCGTCGGCCAGCAGGTCAAGGCCGGCGAGACGCTGGGCATCATCGAGGCCATGAAGATGTTCAACCAGATCGAGGCCGACGTGTCCGGCACCGTCGTCGCCATCCTGGTCGAGAACGGCCAGCCGGTGGAATTCGACGAACCGATGTTCGTCATCGCCTGAGGCCACGACGCATGCTCGAGAAGGTCGTCATAGCCAATCGCGGCGAGATCGCGCTGCGGGTGCTGCGCGCGTGCCACGCGCTCGGCATCAAGACGGTCGCGGTGCACTCCACCGTCGATCGCAACCTCAAGCACGTCGGCCTGGCCGACGAATCGGTGTGCATCGGTCCGGGACCCTCGGCCGAAAGCTACCTCAACATTCCCGCGATCATCGCCGCCGCGGAAATCACCGACGCGGGCGCCATCCACCCGGGATACGGCTTCCTTTCGGAGAACGCCAACTTCGCCGAACAGGTGGAGAAGTCCGGCTTCGTGTTCATCGGACCCACGGCCGACGTGATCCGCCTGATGGGCGACAAGGTCGAAGCCATCCGCGCCATGAAGGCCGCCGGCGTGCCGTGCGTGCCCGGTTCCGGCGGCCCGCTCGGCGATGACGTGGACGAGAACATCCGCATCGCGCGCGAGATCGGCTACCCCGTGATCATCAAGGCGGCGGGTGGCGGCGGCGGCCGCGGCATGCGCGTGGTGCGCACCGAGGCCCACCTCGCCAACTCCATCGTCATGACCAAGCAGGAAGCGAAGGCCGCTTTCAGCAACGATCAGGTCTACATGGAGAAATTCCTGGAGAATCCGCGCCACGTGGAGATCCAGGTGCTCGCCGACGGCCAGGGCAACGCCATCCACCTCGGCGAACGCGACTGCTCCATGCAGCGCCGCCACCAGAAGGTGGTGGAAGAAGCGCCGGCACCGGGCATCACGCCGGAACTGCGCGAGCAGATCGGCAAGGTCTGCGTCGACGCCTGCATCCGCATCGGCTATCGCGGCGCGGGCACGTTCGAGTTCCTGTTCGAGAACGGCCGCTTCTACTTCATCGAGATGAACACCCGCATCCAGGTGGAGCATCCGGTGACGGAGCTGGTGACCGGCGTCGACCTGGTACGCGAACAGCTGATGATCGCCAGCGGACACAAGCTGTCGCTTCGCCAGGAAGACATCGTGCTGACGGGCCACGCCATCGAGTGCCGCGTGAACGCCGAGGACCCGGACACCTTCATGCCGAGCCCCGGCACCGTGAAGCGTTTCGAGGCACCGGGCGGCCCCGGCGTGCGCGTGGACACGCACCTGTACGACGGCTACCGCATTCCGCCGAACTACGACTCGATGATCGGCAAGATCATCGTGCACGGTCCCGACCGCGCCACCGCCATCGCGCGCATGCGCATGGCCCTGGCCGAGACGGTGATCGAGGGTGTGAAGTGCAATATTCCGCTGCAGCAGCGGATCATGGCCGACGTCGGTTTCCAGCAGGGTGGACAGAACATCCACTACCTGGAAAAGCGCATGGCCGAGCAGAAGGAAACGCCTCCGCCGGTGTGATCGTGGATGGGCTTCGCCAAAAAAGATCCCGCCGATTGGCGGGATCTTTTTTTGAACCAAACGAATGTTTCAGCCCTGTTTGCGATAGCCGCTGATACGCACCCAGTCTTCCAGCGTGCGCACTTCGAGGCCGTCGAACCATTCCGCATAGCGAGCGAGAAGTTCCTCGTGCTGGCCGTGCAGGATGCCGGACAGTGCGAACGGCGCGCCCGGTTTCACCGCCGCGGCGAACGTGGGCGCGAGTTCACCGAGCGGACCGGCGAGAATGTTCGCAACCAGCACGTCGGCAAGAGCCTTCGGCGCTTCGCCCGGCAGATAGACGTCCAGATTGCCATGCACGCCGTTGCGTTCTGCGTTGTCGCGGGATGCGAGCAAGGCCTGCGGGTCGTTGTCGATGCCGACGGCGCGGGTGGCGCCCAGTTTCAGCGCCGCGATGGCGAGGATGCCCGAACCGCAGCCATAGTCGAGCACGTGCTTGCCGGCGAGTTGCTGACCGTCGAGCCATTCCAGGCACATGGCGGTGGTGGGATGCGTGCCCGTGCCGAAGGCCAGGCCGGGATCGAGGCGCACCACGATGATGTCGCCCTCGACGGGCGGCTCGATGTTCCACGGATACACCCACAGCCGGCGCCCGAACGGCATCGGCTTGAACTGGTCCATCCATGCGCGCTCCCAGTCCTGGTCGTCGACCATGCGCCAGCCGATCTGCGCGGGCTCGATGAAGGGCAGGTCGTCGGCAATGGCCGCGGTGAGGCCGCGCTTGTCCGCTTCGGCATCGAACAGCGCGTTCAGCACGATCTGGTTCCACAACGGGATCTCGCCCACCCCCGGCTCGAAGATGGCTTCTTCGTCGGGTGTCTCGGCATCGGCGTCCTGCAAGGTGATCGACAGTGCGCCGAGATCCTCGAGCGCGGCTTCGACTCGCGGCTGCTCGGCGGCGCGGATCGTGAGGGAAAGTTCGAGCCAGGGCATCGTGGGGCCAGTGCGGGGGCGGGCCCACGATTCTACCGGGCGCGCACGGGCGCCGCCCGGTCGTTAGAATCCACGGATGTATACGCAGTGCCCCGATTGCCTCACGGTCTACAAGCTGGAAGCGGAACTGCTGGTTCCCGCTTGCGGGTGCCTGCGCTGTGGCCACTGTGGTGCGGTGTTCAACGCGCTGGGCACCCTCGCCGCGCACCTGCCGCCCGAGCCGTTCAGCCGGCTCGCGGAGCATGCGCTGGACCAGGAGCCGCCGCTCGCCGACGTGGCGGTGTTCCGTCCGCGCCCGGTCGCGCCGCCGGTCGCCGCGCTGCCCGAGACGGAGGCCTCCGTCGAGGAACCGGACCTTGCGGAAGACGCCGGCGAATACTTTTCGCAGCTGACCTTCACCCCTCGCTTCGCTAAGCCGCGGCGGCGGTCGTGGCACACCGCGGCGTGGGTCGCCGTGTGCACGGTGCTCGTGCTCGGCCTCGGCTTGCAGCTGGCCTGGGCGAAGCGCGACGTGCTCATCGCCGATCCGACGGTAGGCCCCCTGATCGAAACCGGTTGCGCGTTCGTGGGATGCGACCTTCCCCTGGTGTCCGCTCCCGACCGCCTGCGCCTCCTCGCCCGCGATGTGGAAAAACATCCGTCCGTAAACGACGGGCTGCTCATCACCGCCAGCGTGCGTAACGATGCGGCGTTCGCACAGCCGTATCCCGTCGTGACGATCGTGCTTTCGGACGCGAACGGGCAGCGTCTTGCCATGCGTCGCTTCCAGCCCGAAGACTACGTGGGCGACGCCGCCGCGCGTGCGCGGGGGCTGGCCGGAGGCGCGACCACGGCGATGGTGTTCGAGGTGCAAGACCCGGGCCAGAAGGCCGTCGCCTTCGCCTTCAGCTTCGACTGAACCGTTCGAAAAATTTTCTTTTTGCAAGCCTGCACTTCGTCGTCCGGGGCGAGTACACTCGGTCCCCTTCGCGACTTCCAACCGCCCCGACGAGGCGTGTACGAGCCGCCACCCAAGTGACGATACGACAAGAACCGACCGGAGCATGTGCCCCGGCCTGCGAGAGGGGAATGCCTTGAACGCTGTGAGACTGACTGCTGCCGAGGCTGCCAACGAAACCTCCATGCAGAGCGCCCTCAGCGAATGCGTCAGCCGTACGGTACGTCGTTACCTGGCCGACATCGGCGACACGGACTGCGGCGAAGGCCTGCATGCTCTCGTCATCCGCGAGGTCGAAGGTCCCCTGCTCCGCGAAGTGCTCGCCTTCCACGAAGGCAATCAGAGCCGTGCCGCAGCGGCGCTCGGCATCAATCGCGCCACCCTGCGCAAGAAGCTGGCGGCCCACGGCATCTCCTGATCCGGCCGCCGCCCGGCGGGGCGGCTATAATGGCGCGCTTTCCTCCCCGGATTGCCCATGCCCACGCCCGATCTCGTCCCCGTCCGCCGCGCGCTCGTCAGCGTTTCCGACAAGCAGGGCCTGACCGAACTCGGCCGGCGCCTTGCCGCCGCGAACGTTGAAATCCTCTCCACCGGCGGCTCGGCCAAGGCGTTGCGCGAGGCCGGCGTTCCCGTCCGCGACGTGGGCGACCTCACCGGCTTCCCGGAGATCATGGCGGGCCGCGTGAAGACGCTGCACCCGCGGGTGCACGGGGGCCTGCTCGGCCGCCGTGGCACCGACGACGCGGTGATGGCCGAACACGGCATCGTGCCCATCGACCTGCTTGTGCTGAACCTGTATCCGTTCGAGCGCACCGTGGCCGATCCGGCGTGCACGTTGGACGACGCCATAGAGAACATCGACATCGGCGGTCCGGCGATGCTCCGCGCCGCGGCGAAGAACTGGAACGACGTTGGCGTGCTGACCGATCCAGCGCAGTACGAAGACGCACTGGCGGAAATCGAGACCCAGGGCGGCCTGGGGCGCGCCACGCGGTTCCGTCTTGCGGTCGCGGCGTTCAACCGCGTGTCCGATTATGACGGCGCCATCAGCGACTACCTGTCCGGCCTCAGTCTCGACGAGACGCATACGGCGATCGCCGGCCGCGCTGAATTCCCCGCGCAGTCCAACGGCCGCTTCGTGAAGGTCATGGACTTGCGCTACGGCGAGAACCCGCACCAGGCCGGCGCCTTCTACCGCGACCTGTACCCGGCGCCCGGCACGCTGGCCACGTTCCGCCAGTTGCAGGGCAAGGAACTCTCGTTCAACAACATCGCCGACGCCGACGCCGCGTGGGAATGCGTGCGCCAGTTCGACGCGCCGGCCTGCGTCATCGTGAAGCACGCGAACCCGTGCGGCGTCGCCGTGGCCGCCGATCCGCTGGCCGCCTATGAACTCGCGTACGCCACCGATCCCACCTCGGCGTTCGGCGGCATCATCGCGTTCAACCGTCCGCTGGATGCGGCAACGGCACGAACGATCCTGAAGCGACAGTTCGTGGAAGTGCTGATCGCGCCACGGGTCGCCGAAGGCGCCGTGGCGGAGGCCGCGAAGAAGGCCAACGTGCGCGTCCTGGAGATCCCCATGGGCGACGGGCGCAACACGCACGATGTGAAGCGCGTCGGTTCGGGCCTGCTCGTGCAGACCGCCGACCACCGGCAGGTGCGCCGCGAAGAACTCAAGGTGGTCAGCAAGCGGCAGCCGACGCCCGCGGAACTCGACGACCTGCTGTTCGCCTGGCGGGTCGCGAAGATGGTCAAGTCCAACGCCATCGTCTACGCGAAGGACAACCGCACCATCGGCATCGGGGCCGGACAGATGAGCCGCGTCGTCAGCGCGAAGATCGCCGGGTTGAAGGCCGAGGAAGCCGGCCTCGCCGTGCCCGGCAGCGCCATGGCTTCGGACGCCTTCTTCCCGTTCCGCGACGGCATCGACGCCGCTGCCGCGGCGGGCATCCGCGCGGTGATCCAGCCCGGCGGCTCGATGCGCGACAACGAAGTGATCGCCGCGGCCGACGAACACGACATGGCCATGGTGTTCACGGGCGTGCGCCACTTCCGGCATTGAGCTGCCTTGTGTGGGGCCGGATGCTCGCGGCAAGCTGGCCCGCTGCCGCGGGATCGCCGGCGTAGCCGGCTCCCACAAGGTGACGCGACTTATCTCGCCGCGTAACGCCGGGCCAGCACCGCGCATACCATCAGCTGGATCTGGTGGAACAGCATGATGGGCAGCACGATCATGCCCAGCGGGTGGCCCGCGAACAGAACCTTCGCGATCGGCACGCCGGCGGCGAGGCTCTTCTTCGAACCGCAGAACACGATGGTGATCTCGTCTTCGCGCGAGAATCCCAGCGCGCGCGAGCCATACCGCGTCACCAGGAGCGCGCAGGCCAGCAGCACCACGTTCACGACGACCAGCCCGGCGAGCACGGGCGGCGGCAGGCGGTGCCAGAGCCCCTGCAACACGGCGGCGCTGAAGGCGGTATAGACCACCAGCAGGATCGAGCCGCGGTCGACGAAGCCGAGCAGGGTGGCGTGCGCGCGTACCCAGCCGCCGATCCAACGCTGCGCGATCTGTCCCGCGGCGAACGGAATGAAGAGCTGCACGACGATCGCGCCCACCGAATGCCACGACATCTCGCCATGGCCCGTGCCGGCGATCAGCAGGCCAACCAGCAACGGCGAGATGAAGATGCCGAGCAAGCTGGACGCCGACGCTGCCACCACCGCGGCGGGAACGTTGCCGCGGGCGATCGAGGTGAAGGCGATGGACGATTGCACCGTGGACGGCAAGGTGCAGAGGAACAGCACGCCAAGGTAGAGGTCAGGCGTGACCAGCGGTGCGAGCACCGGTCGCAGCACGAGTCCCAACACGGGGAACAGGACGAAGGTGCTGGCGAGTACCGTCGCGTGCAGGCGCCAGTTCTTCGTTCCCGCCACCACCGCTTCGCGCGGCAGCTTGGCGCCGTGCAGGAAGAACAGCAGCGCGATGGCGAGGTCGGTGGCAATCTCGAAGACATCGGCCACCGTGCCGCGGCAGGGCAGCAGGCTGGCCAACAGCACCGTCAAGACAAGGGAAAGGGTGAAGCCGTCGGGTAGGAAGCGGCGCATGCGGCGGGACGTTCGGGGAAAGCATGCATTGCAACCCTTCCGCGCCCGGAAGTAAACGCTCCCTCACTTTTGCTTGAGCAGGGCGGTGGCACGCTCAGGGCTAAAAGGCAGGAGAAAGCGCGCGATGAGCTACCGCTTGTACTACTGGACGGGCCTGCAGGGCCGGGGCGAGTTCGTTCGTCTTTGCCTCGAGGACGCCGGCGCCGACTACACCGATGTAGCCCGTATCGAGGGCGACGACGTCATGAACGCCTTCCTGGAAGGCGAGCAGCCGGGCGCCATGCCCTTCGCGCCGCCATTCCTCGTATCCGGACGGCTCGTGATCGCCCAGGTGGCCAACATCCTGCACTACCTCGGCCCACGGCACGGGCTGGTGCCGGACAGTGAATCCGCACGTCTTTACGCCCACCAGCTGGAACTCACGATCACCGATCTCGTCGCCGAGGCGCACGACGTGCATCATCCGGTGGGCAGCGGCCTCTACTACGAGGACCAGCGCGAGGAAGCGAAGCGGCGCGCGAAGGACTTCCGTGAATCGCGCATCCCGAAGTTCCTTCATTACTTCGAGAAGGCGGTGGAACGCGGCGGCGGAAAGTTTCCGCTACGCAGCCATTCCTACGTCGACCTGTCGCTGTTCCAGGTCATGGCGGGACTGGAATATGCATTCCCGAAGGCGATGAAGAAACAGAAGCTGCCGCTGCTGCGCGACCTGGCGAAGCGGGTGGCCGACAGGCCCAATGTGGCGGCCTATCTCGCCTCCGAAAGGCGCGTGCCGTTCAACACGAACGGCATCTTCAGGCATTACCCGGAATTGGACGCGTAAGCGGAAGCTCAGTCGGAACCGGCCGGCTTCGGCGCCGCGCCCCATTCGTACACCTTGTAAAGAACGGGGCTGACCGGGCCGTCCTTCGGATCGTGGATGGGCTTGCCGGCGCGGTCGAGCATATAGGTTTGCGGCACGCCGTTCTTCGGCGTGACCACGATCATGTAAGGCTTTCCACCCATGGTGAATTCGTCGACGTGATTGCCTTCCCGGTCGTACGACCTGCTCAGCTTGGGCGGCGGATTACCCTGCGCATCGACACTCCCGTCGTCCTTCATGGACGGCAGGGCCACGGGCGATCCGGCTTGGCCTGGATTGGCGTCCGACGTGGCAGGCGTGGTCTTCCCGCTCTGGGCCTGGTCGTAGGGAACCGGGCGCTCGATCGGCTTCTGCCCCGAGCGGTCGGGCTCGCCCGCCTTCACGCCCGGATCGTTCAGGCCCGGCGGCGGCGGGGCCGGCTTGAACGACGTGGCGTCCTGTGCGGCGACAGGTAGGGCCAGTATCAGCGCGAGCGCGGCGGCGAGGGCATGCGAGCGGTTCATGGAGGGTCTCCTTGGGGAGCCACGAGGATAGCAACTCCCATACCTGCGGCCACGTGAACGAACGGTTCGCGCGCGACCGTGAGAGAATCCAGGGATGCCTACGCTCACCCTCATCGACGGGTCTTCGTACCTGTACCGCGCTTTCCATGCGCTGCCTCCCCTGACCAACACCTTCGGCGAACCGACGGGCGCGCTGTTCGGCATCGTCAACATGCTGCGCACGACGATGAAGGCCGGGTCGGACTACGTGGCCTTCGTCTGCGATGCGCCCGGAAGGACCTTCCGCGACGACCTTTACCCGCAGTACAAGGCCAATCGCCCCTCGATGCCCGACGACCTGCGCGCGCAGATCGATCCGATGATGAAGATCGTCGGCGCGCTCGGCTTTCCCATCCTCTGCGTACCGGGGGTGGAGGCCGACGACGTGATCGGCACCCTCGCCCGCCAGGCGGCCGACCAGGGCATCGACACCATCATCTCCACGGGCGACAAGGACTTCGCCCAGCTGGTCGGCGCGCACATCGTGCTGATCAACACCATGAGCAACACCACCATGGACATCGACGGCGTCGTCGAGAAGTTCGGCGTGCGGCCGGAGCAGATCGTCGACTACCTCACCCTCATGGGCGACAGCATCGACAACGTGCCCGGCGTCGAGAAATGCGGCCCCAAGACAGCCGCGAAGTGGCTGGGCGAATACGGCAACCTCGATGCGCTGCTCGCGAACGCCGACAAGATCGGCGGCAAGATCGGCGAGAACCTGCGCGCGGCGATCCCGCGCCTGCCCCTGTCCCGCGAACTCGTCACGATCCGCGTCGACGTGCCGCTCGATCTGGGCCCGACCGACCTGCACATGCGCGAGCGCGACGTCGACGCCTTGCGCGAGCTTTACATGCGCTACGACTTCAAGGCCGCGCTGAAGGACCTGGACGCGGTCGACGCTTCCGCCGCCGCGCCCGCCCCAGCAGCGGCCGCACCGGCACCCGCGGCGTCGGTCGTCACACCCGGGCTTGCGGGCGAAGGGGAGTACGAGCTGATCGTGACCGAAGACCGCTTCGCGGCATGGCTAGAGAAACTCGAGACGGCGCCGCTGATCGCCTTCGATACGGAAACCACGAACATCGACGCGATGCAGGCCGATATCGTGGGCCTGTCGCTCGCGGTCGAGCCGGGCAAGGCAGCCTACGTGCCGCTCGCGCACGACTTTCCGGGCGCCCCGACCCAGTTGTCGCCGGAGCATGTGCTCGGCGCGTTGAAGCCGATCTTCGAAGATCCGGCGCGGCCGAAGGTCGGCCAGCACGGCAAATACGACATCAACATCCTGTCGCACTACGGCATCGCCCTGCGCGGCCTGGCGCACGACACCATGCTCGAATCCTACGTGCTGAACGCCACGGCGACGCGGCACGACATGGACTCCCTGGCGTCCCGCTACCTGGGCTACACCACGGTGAAGTACGAAGACGTGGCCGGCAAGGGTGCGAAACAGATACCGTTCTCGCAGGTGGACTGCGATGCCGCTTGCCGCTATGCCGCCGAGGATGCGGACATCACCCTGCGCCTGCACCACGCGCTGTGGCCGCAGCTCGAGGCCGAGCCGTCGCTGCGCGCGGTGTACGCCGATATCGAGATTCCGCTCGTGCCGGTGCTGGCGAAGATGGAACGCACCGGCGTGCTCATCGACGCCAACGTACTGCGCCTGCAAAGCCAGCAGCTCGGCAAGCGCATGGTGGAACTGCAGCAACAGGCGTACGCGTCGGCCGGCCATGAATTCAACATGGACTCGCCGAAGCAGCTCCAGGCCGTGCTGTTCGACGAGCTGGGCCTGGCCGCCAAGATCAAGACACCGAAGGGCCAGCCCTCGACCAATGAGGAAGCACTGGAAGCCATCGCCGACATGCACGAGCTGCCGCGCCTGATCCTGGAATACCGTGGACTGGCGAAGCTGCGCTCCACGTACACCGACAAGCTCGCGGGCATCGTCAATCCGCGCACCGGCCGCGTGCACACCAGCTACCACCAGGGCGCCGTCGCCACGGGTCGCATCAGTTCCTCGGACCCGAACCTGCAGAACATTCCCGTGCGCACCGAGGAAGGCCGGCGCATTCGCCAGGCCTTCATCGCGCCGGAGGGCTGGCGTGTCCTCGCGGCGGACTATTCGCAGATCGAACTGCGCATCATGGCCCACCTCTCCAAGGACGAAGGCCTCGTCCGGGCCTTCCAGGAAGGCGGCGACGTGCATCGCGCGACGGCCGCCGAGGTGTTCGGCGTACCGGCGGCGGAGGTCACGGCGAATCAGCGCCGTGCCGCCAAGGCCATCAACTTCGGACTGATGTACGGCATGAGCTCATTCGGCCTGGCCCGCCAGCTGGGCGTCGACCGGGGCGAAGCGTCCGACTACATGGGCCGCTATTTCTCCCGCTATCCCGGCGTTCGCGCGTTCATGGACGCCACGCGCGAGCAGGCCCATCGCGACGGCTATGTCCAGACCCTCTTCGGGCGGCGTCTCTACCTGGAAAACCTCAAGTCGCGGAACCAGGCGTTCCGCGCCGGTGCCGAGCGCGCGGCCATCAACGCCCCCATGCAGGGCACCGCCGCCGACATCATCAAGCGCGCCATGATCGCCGTGGCCGCCTGGATCGAGCCGCGCGACGACGTGCGCCTGCTCATGCAGGTGCACGACGAACTGGTCTTCGAGGTGCGCGCGGATGCCGTGGACGAGGTCCGGGCCGGCATCGAGCAGCGCATGGCGGGCGCCGCCACACTCAGCGTGCCCCTCCAGGTCGACATCGGCGTCGGCGCAAACTGGGACGAAGCGCACTGATTGGCCGTCCAAACGTAAGATTTCCGTTTAGCCAAATTCGCCGATGAACGAAAGCTGACTTTTTTCAGCCGGGGTTGCAACTTTGGCCCCCATCGGACGTCAATACATACGGACGCACGCAACGGCGTCCCATCGGTGGACTCCACCTCCCTGGAGTCACCCTGCGGACGGCCCGATCTTCCCCTGGGTCCGGTCGTCCACCGGGCCCCGAGAGCTCCCCTGGCTCTCGGGGCTTTTTTTTTCTTCGCGGGTTCCTGAGGAGGACATCTGTCTACCTTAGTTCCTGCCTACTCGAAATCACGCGACACCGCAGGCGAACGATTTTTTGCGCCGTCCTCACCGCGCGCGCAAAAGCGCCAGGGTGCGGCTGCCTTCGACAGGTTTTCCCATTGGCGACGGGGTGCGAAGTATCCGTCGTCGGCCTGGCAGTCGGTGAAATCGCGCGGACCGTACTTGATCTTGAGGCCTTCCGCTTCATACGGTCGACTCGCGCCAAAGACCTGCCAGTATGTTTCCGCCTCGTCGTAGACCACGATCCAAGGTGTGACCGTGGGGGGCGTATCGTCGATTTGATGAAGTAGCCGCGTAGCATCGCGGGTGCGCTGCCACGCCGCCGCTTCGTCCATCCTGCCGATGACGCAAAGCGCGTGTACGCCCTCGCGAGCCGGTACGGTCAATCGGTCCAGCGGATGGAGAACCGCCTCGATCGCTTCGCCGTAGCCTTCGATCCGGTCGCAGTCGAGCGTGACGGCCGGTCCTGTCTTGTAGCGGATCCAGCGAGTCGCGTCGCTCACACGCACGCCCCAATGTGCAGGAACCAACTGGCCTTCCTCTTCCACCTGGCTCTGCGTGACCCAGGATCCCGTGCGTTCAAGTGCCACACCGTTCCCAGCGTCAAGATCGATATCGTCCCATCGGCCGCCGGTACCCAGTGCGGACGCCAGCGCCGCGGCGGAATGGAAGTAGTTCGCACCCTCACGACTGAAAGGCGTGCCATCGGCGGGCTCGCAAGGGCGATTAGCACCGCAGCCCAGAAGTCCCGGGTCGACCCGCGTACCCATGACACCCAGCACGCTCCCTGTACCATCTGCCAAGACGGGGCCGCCTGAACTGCCGCCAGCCACGTCAGCGCAGCGCGTTGCCGTCGTCGAGGTCCAGAACCAGGGGCTATCCCCCTCAAAGATACGCGCGTCCTCCTCGGCAATGCATCGCGACAGGCGAAGGAATGTCTCATCGTCGGGCACTTCGAACACGGGGGCGTGCACCAGTTCGACAGGCATTCCTTCGAGGCGTTGCGGAGACGCCACCGTCAAGGGATGCACGTCCAACCGCGCGAGATCGCCATAGGTGGCCTTGAGCTGGACAACTGCCAGGTCGACACCTTTCATCGTTGCGTAGAGCACGCGATCGACGGCGAACTCGCGATGCGCGGACTGCGTATCGCGGAAATAGGCTGGCGTATAGGTCCACGCCTTCTCCACCGCTTTGTCGACGGTGATCTCATTCGCGCCGAAACTTTTGTTCACGCAATGCCCTGCGGTGAGGACGAGGGCTGCGGCTCTCGGGGAAGGTGTCGTCGACCCTGCGACGAGCGTACCCGTACATACCAGATCCCCCTTGAATCGACCGACGGCACGATATTTCTTGTCGCCCGTAGAGGGGAGCAGCCCCTCCTGGCCAGCGTCCGATGCGGGCGATGCCTCCACAACGGTCGAAGAGAAGCAGGCGACGGCGATCATGGGTACTAGCCATCTTGGCTTGGACATGCAAATGCTCCTGTAGGTAACACTCCGCGTCGGTTTTGAAACATCCGTTTCCACGACGAAGGAGCGAGAGGCGCGACCGGCCCCTGCCGACAAGAGTCACACTGGCACGCTTACGCTCGCAACCGGCGTATTACCGCATCGGCTGTCAGCTCATTCTTACGTAGTGCATCGAAAGATCGGAGCACATCGACGAAGGGAATAACGGGCCACACTAGAAGTGTGAGATCAGGCTTCCGCATCACGGAAGTCCGGAATTGACCGATGCCGTCTCCTGCCCATGGCAGCCTAGCCTGGGGCCTCCATCGAGGAGGTGTCACATGTACAGCAGAACGAACCCTACCATCCAGCAAGCCACGAGCGACTTCGGCGCCGGAAGTACCAGCGTGCAATACGTTGCCCACGCCATCATGTCCAACGGATCGACAATCAGGATCAACGATCCGACGGAAGGCACGGGGCTGGGATCGAATCCGAGCTATCACCCGGACCGGCAATTCTGGGCGCAGCGCAATCCGCTGACGCTGCAGAAGCTCAAGGACAAGAGTGCCCGCACAGCGACCATCGACCATATCGAAATCGACTGCACGCTCATGCCTTGCGACTCTGCGGACAATGCGTGCCTGTATACGATTCCCAGGCAGATCCCGACGGAATACGGGAACGTGGAGCTGTGGATCTTTTCGCATCGCGATCAGGGCATGGGCGGCGCGAAGGGCAAGGACGGCCTGCCCAAACGGTTCATTCGCTGCTTCGTGAACAGCGGCAAGGATGCACTGGATGAAGCGATGGCTGCGAACGGCGGTTGGGATTGGGCGTGAGCCCTCCAAAAAGAAACCCGCCTCGCGGCGGGTTTCTTCGGATCAGAGCACGTAGACGAAGAGGAACAGCGCCAGCCAGACCACGTCGACGAAGTGCCAGTACCACGCCACGGCTTCGAAGCCAAAGTGGTCGTCCTTCGTGAAGTGGCCCTTCGCGCAGCGGACCCAGATGATCGCCAGCATGATGGTACCCAGCGTCACGTGCATGCCGTGGAAGCCGGTGAGCATGAAGAAGGTGGCGCCGTACACGCCGCTGCCCAGGGTCAGGTTGAAGTGCTCGTACGCTTCCGCGTATTCGTGCGCCTGGAACCAGAGGAACAGGCAGCCCAGGAGCACCGTGGCGCCTAGACCGATAAGCAGCGCCTTGCGGTGGCCCGCCTTCAACGCGTGGTGCGCGATGGTGATGGTCACGCCCGAGGACAGCAGGATCAGCGTGTTGAGTAGCGGAAGACCCCAGGCGCCGATCGTCTGGAACGCACCGCCGATCTTCTCCGGGCCGCCGCCACCGCTGGCGCCCCACGCGGCTTCGTAGCCCTGCCAGATGAACTGGTGGGTGAGCACACCGTGGCCTTCACCGCCCAGCCACGGCACCGAGAAGATGCGGGAGTAGAACAGCGCCCCGAAAAAGGCGCCGAAGAACATCACCTCGGAAAAGATGAACCACATCATGCCCATGCGGAACGAGCGGTCCACCTGGCCGTTGTAGTTGCCGGCCATCGACTCGTTGATCACCGAGCGGAACCAGCCGAAGAACATGCCGAGGATCATGACGACGCCGACCCAGAAGAGCGGCTTGCCGATGCCGCCCTGGCCCGGCTGCGCGTTCAGCCAGTGCGCGGCACCGTACACGGTGACGAACATGGAGATCGCGGCCACGATGGGCCAGTGGCTCTTGCTCGGTACGAAATAGACGTCTTGTTGCTGGTGACCCATGGTGGTTTCCCGTGGATATCTGTTTTAGCCGGTCAGACCTTCAGCATCTGCACGATCGAGAGCACGAACACCGCCACCGCGAAGCCGCCCGCCAGGAGGGCGGTACGGCGGGCGCGCTTGCGGCGCGCCTCGGATCCGGCGTCGGTCGTGCCCTGCATCGCTCAGTGCTCCGTATTGCCGTGCGCGAGCTCGTCGTCGTGGATGACCGGCGGCACGTCGAAGGTGTGGAAGGGCGCCGGCGATGGCACGGTCCATTCCAGTCCCTTGGCACCTTCCCACGAGCGATCGGCGGCCTTCTTCTTCGAGAAGTACACGCAGTGGATGATCACGCCGAGGAAGATGAGCTGCGAGGCGCCGAACCAGAAGCCGCCGATGGAGCTGACCATGTTGAAGTTGGCGAAGGCCACGTTGTAGTCCGGAATGCGGCGAGGCATGCCGGCGAGGCCGAGGAAGTGCTGCGGGAAGAACAGCACGTTCACCGAGATGACGCTGGACCAGAAGTGGATCTTGCCCCAGGTCTCGCTGTACATGTTGCCGGACCACTTGGGCAGCCAGTAGTACGCCGCGGCCATGATCGAGAACGCGGCGCCGGTAACCAGCACGTAGTGGAAGTGCGCCACCACGAAATACGTGTCGTGGTACTGGAAGTCGGCCGGGGCCAGCGCGAGCATGAGGCCTGAGAAGCCGCCGATGGTGAAGAGGATCACGAAGGCGATCGAGAACAGCATCGGCGTCTCGAAGGTCATCGAGCCGCCCCACATCGTGGACACCCAGTTGAACACCTTCACGCCCGTCGGCACGGCGATCAGCATCGTGGCGTACATGAAGAAGATTTCCGCGCCCATCGGCAGGCCCACGGCGAACATGTGGTGCGCCCAGACGATGAACGACAGGAAGGCGATGGAAGCGATGGCGAACACCATCGCGCGGTAGCCGAAGATCGGCTTGCGGGCGAAGGTGGGGATGATTTCCGAGATGATCCCAAATGCCGGCAGGATCATGATGTAGACCTCGGGATGCCCGAAGAACCAGAAGATGTGCTGGAACAGCACCGGGTCGCCGCCGCCGGCGGCATTGAAGAAGTTGGTGCCGAAGTACTTGTCGGTCAGCAGCATGGTGACCGCGCCGGCGAGCACCGGCATCACCGCGATCAGCAGGAACGCCGTGATCAGCCAGCTCCACACGAAGACCGGCATCTTCAGCAGGTCCATGCCCGGCGCGCGCATGTTGAGGATGGTGGCGATGATGTTGATCGCGCCCATGATCGAGCTGATGCCCATCAAGTGGATGGCGAAGATCACATAGGCCACCGATTCGCCCTGCAACGACAGCGGCGGGTACATCGTCCAGCCGCCGGCGGGACCGCCGCCCGGCATGAACAGGGTGGACAGCAGCATGAAGAAGGCGAACGGAAGGATCCAGAACGACAGGTTGTTCATGCGCGGCAGCGCCATGTCCGGCGCGCCGACCATGAGCGGGATCATCCAGTTCGCCAGGCCGACGAACGACGGCATGATCGCGCCGAAGATCATCACCAGTGCGTGCATGGTCGTCATTTCATTGAAGAAATACGGCTGCACGAGCTGCATGCCCGGCTTGAACAACTCCGCGCGGATAACCATCGCGAAGGCGCCGCCGATGAAGAACATCGTCAGCGAGAAGATCAGGTACAGCGTGCCGATGTCCTTGTGGTTCGTGGACATCACCCAGCGCTGGAAGAACCCCTTGGGGGCCCCGTGGTGATCGTGGTGGTCGTGGGTGGCTGCGTGCGCCATGGCCTTACCTCTACCTAAAACGTTCGGTTAACCCTGGGGGGCCGGGGCGGGAGCGGCCTGGGCGGTCTGCGCGGCCTTCTGCAACTTGGCCTCATCTTCCTGCGCGGCCAGCCACTGCTCGAACTCGGCCTTGGGCACGGCCTTCACCACGATGGGCATGAAGCCATGGTCCTGGCCGCAGAGTTCGGCGCACTGGCCACGGTAGACACCGGGCTCCTTGATCTTGGTCCAGGCCGCATTGGCGATGCCCGGGATCGCGTCCATCTTCCAGCCCAGCGCCGGCACCCACCAGGAGTGGATGACGTCGCCGCCGACGATGACGAAGCGGATCTTGGTGTCCGTGGGCACGACCAGCGGCTTGTCCACGTCGAGCAGGTACGTGGCGTAACCGTCGACCTGGATCTTCGCCGGGTCGAGGTTGGACTTCAGCTGCCGGGTGCGGTTGGAGGTTTCCTCCAGCTTCGACATGAAGCCGACCTTGTCGACCCCCTTGCCCTTGTAGTCCACGTAGTCGTAGCGCCACTTCCACTGGTAGCCGGTGACCTTGATGGTCATCTCGGAATTCGTGGTGTCGGCGAACGACGTGAGACCGCCGGTGGCCAGGTGGGCCAGGAAGATGAGGATGAAGACGGGAATGACCGTCCAGAACACTTCGAGCTTGGTGCTGTGCGACCACTTCTCGGCCACCGCGCCGCGCGACTTACGGAAGCGGAACATCGCGATGAACATGGCGCCGAAGACGACGATGCCGATCACGACACAGACCCAGAGGGCCACCATGTGCATGGCATAGGGCGACCATTCGGCCACGCCCTTGGTCATGTTCAGCTGGTTCGGTTCGGGATTGGCCCACGCCGCTCCCCCGAACAGCGCGAAGGCGCCCGCCGCCCACGCCGATACAGATCGTCCGATGCCGCCAGATGTCATGTCTTGCACCTTTGTTGAACCTACCTGCGCGTCTGGCCAGAGACTTCGGACAGCAGCACCATGAGTTTCCTTGACACCTCGGTCCTTTCCTCTTCCCCAAGGAAGGCACCGATTTCCAGCTCGTTGCCGTGCGACGTGAGCAACAGACGCTGTCGTCCGTCCCCCGGTTTCAGCCCGATCCGCACCCAATACGTCTGGAAGCGGACCGTCCGGTGTCCCGGCACGGCACGCACCTCAAGCGTATCCGGACCGATCGCGATGCGTTCACCCCTGCCGCCGGCCCGCCAGGCCGCGCCAAGCGCAAACCCCATGACGAAGGCCTCCACCAGGGCGAAGAAGGGAGCGAACACGTTCCCCTGCCACGCACCGAGTGTCGCCGTCGCCAGGGCCATCGCCGCAAGGCCGATGATCAGCCGACGCAGACCGCGCTTGTCCAGCGCACGGTTGGGCCGTAGCCACAACACGCGCGGCTGGCCCGCGGCGGTCGGTCGAAGCACGATCATGGGAGCCTGGCGTGCCTGGAACATTGGGATGATAGGGCGCCAGGGATGCCGGGGACAAGTTGTCGCATCGGCGGCCCACGCACCAAGGGGTCGCAATAACACACGACGGACCTCGCTCGCCTACAATGGGCGGTCTTCCCTGCTCCCCACACGCCCACGTGAACCCGACCATCCTCAGTCCCGAACTTCCGACCGGCGCAGAGCCGGCGCGTGCGCGCATCACGGCCGCCTGGCTGCGCGACGAAACCGAAGCCGTGAACGACCTGCTGGCCCAGGCCACCCTGCCCCCGACCGAGCGCGAGAAGGTCATCGACGTCGCCGCCGGCCTGGTCACGCGCGTCCGCGCGCGGGCCAAGGACCAGAGCGCGGTGGAATCCTTCATGCGCCAGTACGACCTCTCCTCCGAGGAAGGCGTGTTGCTGATGTGCGTGGCCGAGGCGCTCCTGCGCATTCCCGACAAGGCCACCGCGGACAAGCTGATCCGCGACAAGCTGGGCGAGGCGGACTGGAAGAAGCACCTGGGCCAGAGCGAGTCCCTGTTCGTCAACGCCTCCACCTGGGGCCTGATGCTCACCGGGCACCTGGTGAACCTCGCCGAGGAAACCCGCCACGACTTCACCTCCGCCCTGCGCCGCCTCGTCGGCCGCGCGGGCGAGCCGGTGGTGCGCCTGGCCGTGCGCCAGGCCATGCGGATCATGGGCCACCAGTTCGTCATGGGCCGCACCATCAAGGAAGCGCTGGACCGCTCCAGCGAGAAGGAACACGCGGTCTACCGCTACTCGTACGACATGCTCGGCGAGTCGGCCCTCACCCAGGCCACGGCGGAGCGTTACCAGCAGGACTACCGCGACGCGATCAACGCGCTCGGGGCCCGCGGCCCCTTCCCGAACAATCTTGAAGCACCGTCGATCTCGGTGAAGCTTTCGGCGCTGCACCCGCGCTATGAGGTGGGCAATCGCGCCCGCGCCCGCGCCGAACTCGGCGCGAAGCTGCTCGAACTCTCGCAGCTGGCGTTCAAGAACGGCATCGCGCTCTCGGTGGACGCCGAGGAAGCCGACCGCCTCGAACTCTCGCTCGACATCATCGGCGACGTGTTCGAGCATTCGTCGCTCGAAGGTTGGAACGGCCTGGGCATCGTGATCCAGGCGTACCAGAAGCGCGCGCCGTTCGTCATCGACTGGGTGACCGAGAAGGCCCGCGCCACCGGTCGCCGCTGGTTCGTGCGCCTGGTGAAGGGTGCTTACTGGGACGCCGAGATCAAGCGCGCGCAGGAAGGCGGCCTGTCCGGCTACCCGGTGTACACGCGCAAACCCAATACCGACGTTTCCTATCTCGCCTGTGCGCGACGCCTGTTCGCCGCCGGCCCGGACGCGGTCTATCCGCAGTTCGCCACGCACAACGCCCACACCATCGCGGCGATCCACCACATCGCGCAGGGCCGCCCGTACGAAAACCAGCGCCTGCACGGCATGGGTGCCGATCTGTACGCGGAAGTGATCGGCAAGGACAAGCTCAATGTCCCCTGCCGTGTGTACGCCCCGGTGGGCAGCCACGAAGACCTGCTGCCGTACCTGGTGCGCCGCCTGCTCGAGAACGGCGCGAACACGAGCTTCGTGAACCGCGTCGTGGACGAGAGCGTGCCGGTGCGCGACCTCGTGGCGGATCCCTGCGAGATCGTGCGCGGCTTCGCCTCCATCCCCCACCCGCGCATCCCCCTGCCGGTCAATCTCTACGGTGAACTTCGGAAGAACTCCATGGGCATGAACTTCGCTAACGACAACGAGCTCAACGAACTCGCCGACGCCGTGAACCGCCACAGCGGTCCGTGGAACGCCGTGCCGCTGGTCGCCGGCGGTGCCGGTACCGGTACGAAGATCGAGGTCACCGATCCGTCCGATCGTCGCCGCATCGTCGGCACCGTGGAAAACGCCGACGCCGGCATGGTCGACAAGGCCCTTGCCGCCGCCGTGAAGGCACAGCCGGGCTGGGATCGCCTGCCGGCCGCGAGCCGCGCCGCCATCCTCGAGCACGCCGCCGAACAGCTTGAACACAATCGCGCCGAGTTCATCGCGCTGTGCGTGCGCGAGGCGGGCAAGAGCCTGCCCGACGCCATCGCCGAAATCCGCGAGGCCGCCGACTTCCTGCGTTACTACGCCACGATGGCGCGCCGCCTGTTCGGCCAGCCGGAGCAGCTTCCCGGCCCCACCGGCGAAAGCAACCAGCTGTTCCTCAACGGCCGCGGCGTCTTCGTCTGCATCAGCCCGTGGAACTTCCCGCTGGCGATCTTCCTGGGCCAGGTGGCCGCGGCACTCGCTGCGGGCAACTCGGTGATCGCCAAGCCGGCGGAACAGACCTCGCTGATCGGCTACGAAGCCGTGAAGCTGCTGCACGCGGCGGGTGTGCCGACCGACGTGCTGCAATACCTGCCGGGCGACGGCGCCACCGTCGGCGCTGCCCTCACCCGCGACCCGCGCGTGTCCGGCGTGGCCTTCACCGGTTCCACGGAAACGGCCTGGGCGATCAACCGAGCCCTTGCCGCGCGCAACGCCCCCATCGCCGCCCTGGTGGCCGAGACCGGTGGCCAGAACGCGATGATCGCCGACTCCTCCGCCCTGCCCGAGCAAATCGTCAAGGACGTGATCGCGTCCGCGTTCCAGTCCGCCGGCCAGCGCTGCTCCGCCGCGCGCGTGCTGTTCGTGCAGGAAGACATCGCCGACAAGGTCATCGCCATGCTCGCCGGCGCCATGGCGGAGCTGAAGGTCGGCGATCCGGGCCAGCTTTCCACCGACGTGGGCCCCGTGATCGACGAGGACGCGCGCAAGATCCTGGTCGAGCACGTCGAGCGGATGGAGCGCGAAGCTTCGATGATCGCCGAAGTGCCGCTGCCGGAAGGTACCGCACATGGTACGTTCTTCGCGCCGCGCGCCTACGAAATCCCCTCGCTCGAAACGCTCACGCGAGAAATCTTCGGTCCGGTGCTGCATGTGATCCGCTGGAAGGGCTCGGAACTGGAAAAAGTGGTCGACCAGATCAACGGCACCGGCTTCGGGCTCACGCTGGGCGTGCACAGCCGCATCGACGACACCATCGAGTTCATCCAGAGCCGTGCGCGCGTAGGCAACTGCTACGTCAACCGCAACCAGATCGGCGCCGTGGTCGGCGTGCAGCCGTTCGGCGGCGAAGGCTTGTCGGGCACCGGCCCGAAGGCCGGCGGTCCGCACTACCTGCTCCGTTTCGCCGGCGAGCGCACGCTCACCATCAACACCACTGCCGCGGGCGGCAACGCCTCGCTGCTGACGATCGGCGAATAGGCGCCGCGTAGACGCTCGCCTCTATAAGTTGGCAGGCTGCGCGACGCATTCTCGCGTCGTCGCAGACCTGCCACCTGAAGCGAGTAAGAAATGAATGTGAAACCCATCGCCATCGCAGCGCTGACCCTCTTTGCCAACTCACCGTCCTTCGCAAGAAACGCGACGGAAAATTTCGACCATCTGGCGCAGCAGACGATCGTACCGAGCAAGCCCTTGGTCCTCGATCAGTTCCGGCTGGAACTCCCGCTGGGCGGTGAGGCACTCATCCGTCCCACGGAAGACGACGACGAGCTAGCCTCGGGCATGGTGCTCGCAGCGCCGGACTACATGACGTTGGCGCACGTCGCACTGCATTTCAACCAGCCATGGGAGAGGCTGACAATTTCCCTCGTCATGCCGCCGACCAACGAACCGGACATCCGAAGCTTTTTCGCGCTATATGGCGAAGACGAAGCGAGCACCTTCTCCAATGCGACCCTCTTTTGGCACGGACCCGATCGCCGGCGCGCTCGTGTCGAGTTGCTACGGAATGCCGAAGGCCCGTTTCAAAAGGTCGTGCTACACCTCCTCCGCGGTGCATACGTCGATAACATCGAAGTAGACCCATCCCGAGACATCGCCGAGCTGGCAGACCTCGCGCCCGCACCTTTATAGAGGTAAACCGGCAAACATCACGCCTTTCCGGCATGCCGCGGGCAAAGCCGTTCCCCGGTATGGGGAACGGCTCCATGATGCTCGCGACTACAACGGCGGCACTTTGTCTATGCTCGCGGCACGAGGCGAGCATCGATTCCAGCCCAGGACGGAGGAACGCGACATGAAGTTGCATACACAAAGCGCGACCGAGAACTTCGACCACCTGGCGCCACAGACGATCGTTCCGAGCAACCCCTTGGTCCTCGATCAGTTCCGGCTGGAACTCCCGCTGGGCGGTGAGGCGCTCATCCGCCCCACGGAAGACGACGACGAGTTTGCTTCGGGCATGGTGCTCGCCGCACCGGACTACATGACGCTGGCGCATGTGGTATTGCACTTCAACCAGCCATGGGAGAGATTGACGATCTCACTCGTCATGCCACCGACCGACGAACCGGACATCCGAAGCATGTTCGCGCTATACGGCAAAGACGAAACGAGCACGTTCTCCAATGCGACACTCTTTTGGCACGGGACCGATCGCCGGCGTGTTCGCGTCGAGTTGCTGCGGAATGCCGAAGGCCCATTTCAGAGGGCTATGCTGCACCTCCTACGTGGTGCATACGTCGATAACATCAAAGTCGACCCATCCCGGGACGCGACCGCCCTGGCAAGCACCGAAAAACCAATCCCTCCAGGGC
>NZ_JBNDHZ010000061.1:0-27087 GCF_056755355.1 Luteibacter sp. HAY1-4A | reverse complement strand
TCCTTGATCTGCGCGATGCCCGCGCCGGAGCCCACGGACTGGTAGTTGATCTTGTTACCGGTCGACTCGGCGTACTTCGCGGACCACTTGGAGAGGACGGGGTAGACGAAGCTGGAGCCGGCGCCGGTGATGTCGGTGGCCTGCACGGCGGACATGCCGAAGAGCGAAGCGGCGACCAGCGCGGCAATGCGGAGTTTGCGTGTGAACACGGAGAAATCCCCTCGATGGAAAAAGTGTCGGGCGAAGCCCGCCCGGGGCCGTATTCCAGCCCTGCCGTGTTGCAATGAGACGTACCGAATGTTTCAGGCGGATGACACTCGCCATTTCGGTGTCATATTAGGAACTTACGAAGGGGCTCAGGCGACGACGGGGGCGGCCTGTTCGCGCTCCGCGAGTTCCAGCCGTCGCCAGCGGTTCACGATTTCGCAGAAGAGTTCCGCCGTTCGCTCGGCGTCGTAGATGGCCGAGTGGGCCTCGCGGGTGTCGAACGCGAGGCCCGCGGCGAGCACCGCCTTGCTCAGCACCGTCTGCCCGTAGGCCAGGCCGCCCAGGGTGGCGGTATCGAAGCAACTGAAGGGGTGGAACGGGTTCCGCTTGTGGCCGACACGGCGGACCGCCGCGTTAAGGAACGCCAGGTCGAACGCGGCGTTGTGGCCGACCAGCACGGCGCGCTGGCAGCCCGCCGCACGCACGGCTTCGCGCACGGCATTGAATACGTGGTCGAGCGCCTGCCGTTCCGGCAGGGCGCCGCGGAACGGGTGATCCGGATCGATGCCCGTGATTTCGAGGGAGCGGGGGTCGATGTTGGCGCCCGGGAATGGCTCCACGTTGGCCGCCACGACCGGTTGGGGAACCAGGAGCCCCGATGGCTCCATGGCCACGGGCACCACCGCGATTTCCAGCAGGGCGTCGCGCTCCGATTCGAAGCCGCCGGTTTCGACGTCCACGATGACCGGCAGGAATCCCCTGAACCGCCCGGCCATTGTCGAAGCGGTGCTGTTGCTCGTCGTATCCATCCGCAAAGGATATCAGCCCGGGGCTAGGGACGTCCGCGTTAAGCGGATGTGCGCGTGTCGCCGATTTGTAACAAAAAAGGCATGGAACGGTAAAACCGGCGGCCCATCCTTCGCGCCGTTGGCCTCTTTGAGCATTTTCGGACCGAAAAATCTCAAGGGGACACAGGGGTTCATAGCCAAACGCCATTCCTTTCCTAATGCGGAGACATCCCATGCGTTCCAAGTTGCTCACGGTGGCCATTGCCGCCGGTCTGGGCGTGACCAGCTTCTCGGCCCTTGCCGCGACGCCGAAGTCGCAGCAGCCGGCCCGGGTCACGGTCGACGCCGCCACCCTCCAGCAGCTGCAGGCGCAGCTCGCCGCCCTCCAGGCCAAGGTGGCCGACCTCGAGAGCAAGCAGGAAGCCCAGGCCGACGCGCAGATCGAAACGGCCAAGGCCGTGAACGACGTGCAGGTCGCGGCCACCAAGCCGACGGACGACCTGTCGAAGAAGGTCGAGAAGCTGGCCAAGATCGTGGACAACACCCACATCGGCGGCACGATGTTCTTCGACCTCTCCGACATGGATCACAAGGAGAAGATCGGCAGCGGTCCGAACGTGAAGAAGGACGGCCACGGCGCCACCAACGGTACCGGCTTCGACGTCAAGCGTTTCTACCTGGTCGTCGATCACACTTTCGACGATGTCTGGTCGGCCAACCTGACCACCGACTTCAACTACCAGTCGACGCTGTCGCAGACCAGCCTGTTCGTGAAGAAGGCCTACGTGCAGGGCAAGTTCGATCCGCTCTTCACCGTGCGCTTCGGTGCGGCCGACATGCCCTGGATTCCGTTCGTCGAGAAGTGGTACGGCTACCGCTACGTCGAGAACACCATCACCGACCGTTCGTTCGAGGGTGGCCGCAGCGGCTCCACCGCGACCGCCGGCGGCGTGGGCGCCTTCGGCAACTCGTCGGACTGGGGTCTGCACGCCCTTGGCGCCACCACCGGCGACAACTCGGTCAACTACCAGCTGTCGGTCGTCAACGGCCGCGGCTATCGTAACCTGAGCCGTTCGAAGACCGTGGACGCGGAAGGCCGCTTCGGTTACTCGCCGATCGAGCAGATGGTGATCGCGGTCGGCGGCTACACCGGCAAGCGCGGCAACGACGTCGAGAACGGTGCCCCGACGCGTACCGCCACCCGTGGCGACGCCCTCGTGGCGTGGCGTGACAAGACCTTCGGCGCGGGCGTGGAGTATTTCCACTCCGAGAACTGGGACGACATCCTGAAGTACCAGGGCGGCGCCACCCCGGCTCCGCTTTCCATCAAGGACAAGGCCGACGGCTACTCCTTGTGGGCGGACTGGCACTTCGACCCGCAGTGGGCCGTGTTCGCTCGCTACGATCGCGTCAGCTACAAGTACACGACGATCGCCGATACCGAGCGTGAACTGAAAGACAAGTACTACAACGCCGGCGTCTCGTACGACGTGCTGAAGAACTTGAAGCTCGCGCTCGTGTACAAGCACAACCGCCTGGATGGCCCATACGCCACCCCGTACCACTACAAGACCGACGAAGTCGGCTTCTGGGGCATGCTCAGCTTCTGACCGGTATCGGAAGGGAGTTCGACTCAAGGACGAACCGACGGCGGGCGCAAGCCCGCCGTTTTTTTTGGCCGCCTAATTGCGAATCGTCTCAACCGCGTCGTGCGGTTGCTCGCAGGCAATGCCTGAACGAAAACGCATCCGCGCGCCTCGACAGACCGCGAAACAGTGCGCTGGTACGGGTTTTTCGCATGAAGTATGCGGCGAGCCTGAACCCGATGCGGAAACCCTCTTGCATCTGTCACATTCGCTCCGTAGGTTCGAGCGCATGAACCATTCCCCGGCCATGTCCATACGACGCATCGCAGGTACGCTCATCGCGTTCCTCGCGCTCTTCGTCGTGTGTGCCGGGGTTCATGCCATGCCTTGCCACGCGGCGGGTGACATCGCCGACGCGTTGCACGCTCCGCTGGTCCTCGACGTCGAAAACGACGCCGGCGGCATCGCCGATCCGAGCGACGAAGACATCGTCCCGTCGCTGGAAGACAACAACAACGGACTCGACGACACCTTCGACCTGCCGGCGGAACACGTGGTCACCGTGCCACGGCTTTATCCGGGACAGCCCCCGGGCCACATGCCCACGGCTTACGCGCATCGCCGCGGCTCCGAGCTGCGCCCTCCGATCGCCTGATCCCCGGCGCGTCCTCGCGCCCACGCGCGACAACCTTTTCCCCAAGCGCTTACGGCCATCGCCGGGCGCAGGCGGACGCGTTCGCGCCCGTCACCCCCAAAGCTCTGAATAAGGAACACGTCATGGAACGTCTCATCGAAGGTTTCGACCACTTCCGCCGCCACATGACCACCGAGCAGCGCGAACTCTTCGCTCGCCTTGCCTCGGGCCAGACCCCGCATACCATGTTCATCACCTGCGCCGATTCGCGGATCATGCCCGAGATGATCTTCGCGACGCAGCCCGGCGATCTCTTCGTGTACCGCAACGTCGGCAACATCGTGCCGCCCTATGCGCAGCACGTCAGCGGCGTCGTGGCCGCCATCGAGTACGCGGTCACGGCGCTGAAGGTGCAGCACATCGTCATCTGTGGCCATTCCGACTGCGGCGCGATGAAGGCACTGCAGAATCCGGCGGCGCTCAAGGGCAAGCCTTCCGTGGAGCAGTGGCTGAAGCATGCGGATGTCGCCCGCTACGTGGTGGCCGAGAATCGCCCGACCATCCTTGGCGAGGAAGGCCTTCGCTACCTCACCGAGGAAAACGTGGTCGGCCAGCTGGAACACATGCGTACCTTGCCGGCGGTCGCCGCGGCGATGGCGAACGGCAGCCTGCGTATCCACGGCTGGATCTACGACATCGCGAAGACGGAGATCACCGTCTTCGATCCGGCCGAGGGGCGCTTCCGCCCCCTGGTCGCAGGTGATCGCAACGTGCCGGACGCCACGCCGCATGCGCGGTTCTCCACGCCGACGCCGGTCGCTTCCGCCGCTTAAGGACCTCCCATGCGTGCATATTTCTCCCAAGGCCTTTTTGGCCGCGACCTCCTGGGATCGGTGGTCGTCTTCCTTGTCGCACTGCCGCTATGCATGGGCATAGCGATCGCCTCGGGCATGCCGCCCAGTGCGGGCCTGATCACGGGCATCGTCGGCGGCCTCGTCGTCGGTGCCATTGCCGGATCGCCGCTGCAGGTCAGCGGGCCTGCGGCGGGCCTGGCCGTGCTGGTGTTCGAACTGGTGCGCGAGCACGGCGTGGCCGCCCTTGGCCCCGTCGTGCTTCTCGCCGGCCTGATCCAGGTCGTGGCGGGCCTGTGCCGCGTGGGTGTCTGGTTCCGCATGACCTCGCCGGCCGTGGTGGCCGGCATGTTGTCCGGTATCGGCATCCTCATCGTGGCCTCGCAGTCGCACGTGCTGCTCGATGCCATCCCGAAGGCGCGCGGTCTCGAGAACTTCGCCGCCTTGCCTGCTGCGGCATGGGAATCGATCACGGGTGCGGGCGAGGGGCAGGCTCCCGGCGCGCTCATGATCGGCCTGGGCACCATCGCGATCATGCTCGGTTGGGAAAAGCTCCGCCCGGCAAAGCTGCGCTTCGTTCCGGGTGCGCTCCTGGCCGTGGTGGCGATGACACTCGTCGCACAGTTCGGCGCACTCGACGTTAAGCGGGTGGACGTGCCTTCCAATCTGTTCTCGGCGGTGAACCTGCCCACGCTCGGAAGTCTCTTCGGCGTGTTCGACGCCACCTTGCTGGTCGCTGCCGCCACGTTCGCTTTCATCGCCAGCGCGGAGACGCTGCTGTCGGCGGCCGCGGTCGACAGGATGCACGACGGCGCGCGGACCAACTTCGACCGCGAACTCGCCGCGCAGGGCGTGGGCAACCTCATCTGCGGTTTCCTCGGCGCACTGCCGATGACCGGCGTGATCGTGCGCAGTGCGGCCAATGTGCAGGCGGGCTCCGCGACGCGCATGGCCGCCATCATGCACGGCGGCTGGCTGCTCGGCTTCGTGATGCTGCTGCCGTGGCTGATGCGCATGACGCCGGTATCGTGCCTCGCGGGTATCCTCGTCTTCACCGGCGTGAAGATGGTGAACCCGAAGCAGATCAAGGACCTCGCGGTCTACGGCAAGGGCACCGCGGCCGTCTACGTGGCCACCACGGTCGCCATCGTCGCCACCGACCTGCTCACGGGCGTGATCATCGGCTTCGCCATGTCGCTGCTGCGCCTTGCGTTGCTTTCGTCCAGGCTGAAGATGGACGTGACGCACCACGACGAACCGGGTGTAGCCACGCTCCGCCTGGAGGGTTCGGCTACCTTCCTGAAGGTGCCGACCATGGCTCGCACGCTGGAGCGCATCCCGCCGAACACGCGTCTCTCGGTCATCCTCGACAGCCTGCACCACATCGACCAGGCGTCGCTGGAATTGCTGCGGGAGTGGGGTCGCAATGCTTCGAAGCGCGGCTGCGAACTGGTGGTGGACTGGCACGAACTGGGCAGGCGCGTCGAGGGTTCCAGACGCACCGCATAGCTCATCTGTGGGAGCCGGCTATGCCGGCGATCCCGCGGCAGCGGGCAAGCTTGCGGCGAGCACCCATCGCCGCTCAAGCGGCTCCCACACAAAGCCTGAAGCTTCCGCGAGTCAGTCGGGTTTGGTTTTGTGCTTGTACGCGCACAGGTCGACGATGGCGCAGCGCGGACATTCCGGCTTGCGTGCCTTGCACACATAGCGGCCGTGGAGGATGAGCCAGTGGTGGGCGTCCTGGATGAATTCCTTCGGGATCACCTTTTCCAGCTTGTCCTCGACCTTGCGCACGTCGGGCCCCGGTGCCAGGCCGGTGCGGTTGGCAACGCGGAAGATGTGCGTGTCCACCGCGATGGTGGGCTGGCCGAACGCCGTGTTGAGCACCACGTTCGCCGTCTTGCGGCCGACACCCGGCAGTTCTTCCAACGCCTCCCGCGTGGTCGGCACCTCGCCCGCGTAGCGGTCGACGAGGATCTGGCTCATGGCGATGAGGTTCTTCGCCTTGTTGTTGTAGAGGCCGATGGTGCTGATGTAACCCTTCAATTTCTCGAGGCCCAGGTCGAGGATCTTCTGCGGCGTGTTCGCCACCGGAAAGAGCTTGCGCGTGGCCTTGTTCACGCCCACGTCGGTGGCCTGCGCCGAGAGCGCGACCGCGGCCAACAGCTCGAACGGGGTGGTGTATTCGAGTTCCGTCTTCGGATGCGGGTTCAGCTCGCGGAGGCGGGTGAACATCTCGACTACGTTGGCTTTCTTCACGGGCTGTCCTTCTTCCTGGCTTTCGCGCGCGCAAGCGCTTCCAGCACGGCATTGCGTGCCGCGGGTGCCGCGACCTCCACCTTGCTGGCGGCGAGCTGGCGCTCGCGTGCCTCGCGCTCGCGCGCCAGGCGCCCCTCGCGGCGCTGGAATCGCCATCGGGCGGCGTCGGCATGCGCGCGGTCGTCCGCCTGGGCCAACGGCATCGGATCGAGCGCGATGCAATCGACGGGGCAGGCCGGTACACAGAGTTCGCAACCCGTGCAGAGGTCGACTACGACCGTGTGCATCTGTTTCGACGATCCGACGATGGCATCGACGGGGCACACCTGGATGCACTTCGTGCAGCCGATGCAATCCGCTTCCACGATGCGCGCAAGCGTGCGCGGCTTTTCCACGCCGCGAGAGGTGTCGAGCGGCAGCACGGGGCGATCGAGCAGGGCGGCCAATCGGGCGATGCCGGCAGCACCCCCGGGCGGGCAGCGGTCGATCGCCGCCTCACCGGTGGCGATCGCTTCCGCGTACGGGCGGCAGCCGTGGAACCCGCACTGCTCGCACTGCGTCTGCGGAAGCAGTCCGTCGATGCGGTCGGCGAGCGTTGGCGTCATGGCTGGCGCGGCCGAACGGGGTTGTCAGCGGACGGTGGCGCCCGGTGCCGCGCCCTGGTCGGCATCGAGCAGGAAGAGATCCGCGCCACCGTCGCCGGCCGAGAGGATCATGCCCTCGGACAGGCCGAAGCGCATCTTGCGCGGCGCGAGGTTGGCGATGAATACCACGTTGCGCCCGATCAGCTTTTCCGGCTCGCCATAGGCGGCGCGGATGCCGGAGAAGATCTGCCGCTTGCCGAGCGGACCGGCGTCGAGCTCGAAACGCAACAGCTTGTCCGAGCCTTCGACGAATTCGCACGCCGTGACCTTGCCGATGCGCAGGTCGAGCTTGGCGAAGTCGTCGATGGAAATGGTGGCGGTTTCGGTCGTGGCGTCGGTCATGGCTTTCGGTGCTTCTTTGGTTTTCTTGACGGGCTTTGCTTCCGCGGCGGCCTTGGCCTGTTCCGCGGGCGAGAAGGATTCTTTCGACGCCTCGACCATGGCCTCGATCTTCTTGGGATCCAGGCGGCCGAACAGCGGCGAGAAGGCGTTTACGGTGTGGCCGAACAATTCGCGGCGCGCGTCGGCGAAATGCACCGCCGGTACGCCGAGGAAGTCTTCGGCCAGCGCCGCCGTCTTCGGCAGGATGGGCTTGACGAGACTGGTAAGCAGGCGGAACACGTGGATGGCGAGGGTGCAGATCTGGTGCAGCTCGCCGCGGCGGCTCTCGTCCTTCGCCAGTTTCCACGGCGCCATGGCAGCGATGTAACCGTTGGCGTCGTCGGCCAGGGCCACGAAGCGACGGCACACCTCGGCCAGGTCGCCTGTCTCGTACAGCGCAACCGTGTCGTCGTAGCCGGCGACGAAACTCGGCCACCACGCGGAAACCGGTTCCTCGAAGCGGTCGGCGAGCTTTCCGTCGAAGTGCGAATGCAGGAAGCCGGCGGTGCGGCTGGCGATGTTCACCCACTTGCCCACGAGGTGGGAGTTGACCCGTTCCTCGAACGACTTGAGATCGAGGTCCACGTCCACCGGGTTCTCGGTGAGCATCGTGGCAAAGTAATAACGCAGCGCTTCCGGGTCCAGCCCGCTGTCGAGGTACGTGCGCGCCTGGATGAAGGTGCCGCGCGACTTGGACATCTTCGCGCCGTTCACGGTGAGGTACCCGTTCACGTGCAGCGCGGTGGGCGTGCGCATGCCCGCGCCGTGCAGCATCGCCGGCCAGAAGAGGCCGTGGAAGTTGATGATGTCCTTGCCGAGGAAGTGGTGCATCTCGGCCTGGCTGTCCGGGCCGAGGAAGTCGTCGAAGCGCAGGCCGGTGCGCTCGCACAACGCCTTGAACGAGGCCAGGTAACCCACGGGCGCGTCGAGCCACACGTAGAAGAACTTGCCCGGCGCGTCGGGGATGGGGAAGCCGAAGTACGGGGCGTCGCGGGAGATGTCCCAGTCGCGCAGGCCACCATCCAGCCACTCGGCCAGCTTGGCGGCGACGCCCGCGTTGGCCACGGCCTTGCCGTCGGTGAAGCGCCCGGCGAACCAGTCGCGCAGCAGGGTTTCGAACTTCCCGAGTTCGAAGAAATAGTGCTCGGAATCGCGCAGCACCGGCGTGGCGCCGGACATCACCGAATAGGGATTGCGCAGTTCGGTCGGCGCGTAGGTGGCGCCGCAGTTCTCGCAATTGTCGCCGTACTGGTCCGGCGTGCCGCACACGGGGCAGGTGCCCTTGATGTAGCGGTCGGGCAGGAACATGTCGCGCTCGGGATCGTACAGCTGCTGGATATCGCGGCGGGCGATGTAGCCGCCTTCGCGCAGCCGCGTGTAGATCGCTGTGGCGAGCTCTCGGTTCTCCGGCGAATGCGTCGTGTGGTACTGGTCGTAGCTGAAATGGAAGTCGGTGAAGTCGGCTTCGTGCCCCGCACGAATGTCCGCAATGTAGTCTTCCGGCGACTTCCCGGCCTTCTCGGCCGCCAGCATGATCGGTGTGCCGTGGGCGTCCTCGCCGGCCACGTACCAGACTTCGTGGCCCTGCATACGCTGCGCCCGCGCCCAGATGTCGGCCTGGATGTAGCCGAGCATGTGGCCCAGGTGGAGCGGGCCGTTGGCGTAGGGGAGGGCGTTGGTGACGAGGATGCGGCGGGCCATGATTCGCACGGTCGGCTGTAGGACCGTGGATTATGGCATGCGGCGTTAAGCGGAGGTCGCACGCCGGCAGGCCGGCGATGCGCCGTAGGAGCCGCGTCTGGAATTACTCGGCCCGGACCCATTCCTGGCTGCGGCCGATCAGCGAGAAGCCGATGTAGCCATGCACGTCGAGCTTCTGCCCGCCGTCCTCGAGCTTCAGCGTGACCTTGTAGATCTTGCCCTTGGCCGGATCGAGGATCTGGCCACCGGACCATTCGTCGCCGTCCTTCTTCAGGCCCCACATGATGGTCATGCCTTCGATGGGCTTGTTCTTGCGTTCGCCGTCGCAGTTGGCGCAGACCGGATGCGGACCGTGCTCGGACTTCAGCACCTGCAAGACCTTGCCTTCCAGCAGGCCGCCGTTTTCGGTGATCTCCACGATCGACTTCACCTCGTGGGTCTTGTCGTCGATCGTCTTCCACTTGCCCACGGGGCTGTCGTTGGCGGCAAGGGCGGGGAGGGCGCTCGCCGCAAGGGCGAAGGCGAGGGCGGTGCGGATCAGAGGCTTCATAGGCTTGCGGGCTCCCCATACGGTCAGGTATGGCCGAGCCTGACGAGCCCCGGGGCGGCCGTCAAGCTGCAACGCGCCAGATGTGGCGACGACCTGTCGTGTTCCCCGTTGTGGGAAGCGGCCCCGGCGGCGGCGAATTTGTGGGAAACGGCCTCGGCCGCGAAGTTGTGGGAAGCGGCCTCGGCCGCGAACCGGGCGCGGCGCGGGGCCGTTCGCGCGCAAGCGCGCTTCCCACATGGGGAGCCAGCGGAGCCAGCCAGCATAGGGAGTCGGACGGTATAGGGAGCCGGTCAGCGGGTGGGGAGGGACGACACCGCAACTGGCATAATGGGCGATCTCCGAATTTCCCCACCCCCATCATGACTCAGCCCAGCGAAACCCTTGTCCGCGGCATCCTCGACCGCCTCATCGACCCGCATTCCGGGCAGGGGCTGGGTGCGTCCGTCCGTGCCGTCGGTGTAGACGGCGACCGCGTGTCCGTGGATATCCAGCTGGGCTATCCCGCCGCGGGATACGTCGAGCAGGCGGCCGCCGAGGCCAAGGCCGCCCTCGAAGCGGACCCGGCGATCGCGTCCGCGGCGGCCTCGGTCGGCTGGCGCGTCCACGCCCACAAGGTGCAGGGCCAGCTCGCCCCGTTGCCGGGCGTGAAGAACGTGGTGGCGGTGGCGTCGGGCAAGGGCGGCGTGGGCAAGTCCACGGTGTCGGTGAACCTGGCGCTCGCACTGGCCGCCGAGGGCGCGAAAGTGGGCATCCTCGACGCCGACATCTACGGCCCCAGCCAACCGCGCATGCTCGGCCTGAGCGGCAAGCCCACGTCGCCGGATGGCAAGAGCATCGTGCCCATGCGGGCGCATGGCCTGCAGGCCATGTCGATCGGGGTGCTGATCGAGGAAGACACACCCATGATCTGGCGTGGCCCGATGGTCACCCAGGCCCTGATGCAGCTGCTCACCGACACGCTCTGGGACGAGCTCGACTACCTCATCATCGACCTTCCGCCGGGCACGGGCGATATCCAGCTCACCCTGTCGCAGAAGGTTCCGGTCTCGGGCGCCGTGATCGTCACCACGCCGCAGGACATCGCACTTCTGGACGCCCGCAAGGCCCTGGGCATGTTCCGCAAGGTGGAGGTCCCTGTCCTCGGTGTCGTGGAGAACATGGCCACCCACATCTGCACGAACTGCGGACACGAGGAGCACATCTTCGGACACGGGGGCGGCGCGCGCATGGCCGCCGAAGCCGGTATCGCCTACCTCGGCGACCTGCCTCTGGACATCCGCATCCGGGAGCAGTCCGACGGGGGGAAGCCCACGGTCGCCGCCATTCCCGATTCCGACCTGGCGATGCGCTACCGGGCCATCGCCCGTGCAACGGCGGCGAGGCTTTCGCTGCAGGCGCGGAACAAGGCCATCGGCTTCCCGAAGATCGTCATCCAGAACACCTGAAGACACCTCCGAAGACGCGCCTGCTGGCGCGTTCCGCGACGTTCCTTTACCTTTCCGGCTCCAGCGAGGAGAGACAGCATTGAGCATCAAGTCCGACAAGTGGATCCGCCGCATGGCCGCGGAGCACGGCATGATCGAGCCGTTCGCCCCTGGCCAGGTGAAGGAGCGGGACGGCCACCGTCTGGTCTCGTACGGCACGTCGAGCTATGGCTACGACGTTCGCTGCGCCGATGAGTTCAAGGTGTTCACGAACATCAATTCGACGATCGTGGACCCGAAGGCGTTCGACGAGCGCAGCTTCGTCGACATCAAGTCGGATGTCTGCATCATTCCGCCGAATTCGTTCGCGCTGGCCCGCACCGTCGAGTACTTCCGCATTCCGCGCAAGGTGCTCACGATCTGCCTGGGCAAGAGCACCTACGCGCGCTGCGGCATCATCGTCAACGTGACGCCGCTCGAACCCGAGTGGGAAGGCCACGTCACCCTGGAGTTCTCGAACACCACGCCGCTGCCCGCGAAGATCTACGCCAACGAGGGCGTGGCGCAGATGCTCTTCCTCGAGTCCGACGAGGAGTGCGAGGTGTCGTACGCGGACCGCGGCGGCAAGTACCAGGGCCAGCGCGGCGTCACCCTGCCGAGCACCTGAACGGCTGTAGGAGCCGCTTCAGCGGCAAGCCCAAGGCAGCGGGCAGGCTTGCGCCGCCCGAATCGCCGCTGAAGCGGCTCCCACAAAGAGCTTTTCCTGATCCTTTGGAGTGTGTCCGGGCCGTCCCCGCGCGGTAGACTCACCTCTTCAAGGCCACACCGATCCACGGAGACACGCATGATCCGACTTCCCACCCTGATGGCCCGCGCCGCTGCGGCGATCCTCCTCGCCAGCATGCTGGTGCTCGCCGGCTGCCATCGTGGCGCGGCCAAGTCCGACCAGGTCAAGGCCGAGCAGGGGCAGTTCGACTACACCATCAAGGCGTACAAGAGCGGCCAGTTCCTCGTCGACGGCGCCGTGCTTTCCGCCGCCGATACCGGCAGCCATTTCGCCTACCTGAAGGACCAGGGCAAGCTGCCGAAGACGGTGCTGGTCCTGCCCAGCGACGATTCCAAGATCCGCGACGCCCACCTGGGCTTCCTCGCACGCATGCAGCTCGACTACGGTTTCACCGTCTACTACGACAAGAAGGGCGAACTGGTTCGCCTGAACGCCGTGGAAGAAAAGGCCCGCCAGCTCGAGGACACCCCGCACAAGGCGGCGCTGCCCGACCGCATGCAGGGCAAGGACGCGTCCAGCGGCGCCTACGATCCGCAGACGCAGCAGTAAGCCAGGCTTTACCGCGTTGCAGGGGCGAACCCTGCTCGCGACCGTCCTTCGCGAGGCGCCCAGGTACTCCCTGCGGCGCCTCGTTCGTTTCCGGGCCTGCGGTGTTTAGGTAAGAGGAGTGGTGGGACGTCGTTACAGTCCCAGGGAACGCCCGAGCACCGTCACCATCCGCTCCGCCTCGCCCTCGCGATACGGTTCCGCGGGGCCATGCCCCCATACCGGCCCCGGCCACGCCGCATCGCCCTCCACCCGCGCCACCACATGCACGTGCAGCTGGCGCACGATGTTGCCGAGGGCACCGATGTTCATCTTGTCGCATGGCGCGGCCTCCCGCAGCGCCGCGGCCGCCCTGTCGACTTCGCGCCACAGCGCCGTACGCTCGTCGTCGTCCAGGTCGGTTACTTCCACCATGCCCTCGCGTCGCGGAACGAGTACCAGCCAGGCATAACGGCGGTCCTGCATCAGCAGCACCCGACAGAGCGGCAGGTCGCCGACGGTAACGGTGTCGGCGGCGAGGCGCGTGTCCAATACGAAGGCGTCGCCCATGTCAGCCTTGCGCCGCGAGTTCTTGCGCGAAGAACGCCAGGGTCCTTTCCATCGCGAGTTTCGCGCTGGGCTCGTCGTAGCTGCCGCCGACATCGCGATTGAAACCGTGGTCGGCCGGATACACCCAGGTGTCCATCTCCGGCTTCAGTTCGCGGTGCTTCTCCACCATTTCCGGCGGAATGGAGTGGTCGCGCTCGCCGAAGTGGAAGATCACGTTGGCCTTGGCGGGCTCGGTGAGGAAGGGCACGTTACGCGAGCCGTAGTAGCTCGCGGAGGGCAGGCCGAGGCGCAAGGCCGCCAACATCGCCACGGTGCCGCCCCAGCAATAACCCACGGTGCCGACCTTGACCTTGTAGCGGTCCGCGATCAGCGCGGCGGCGATGCCGACGTCTTGCATCGGGCGCAGCAAGCCGAGTTCGGCTATGAGCTTCACGCCCTTCTGCATGCCGTCCTGGTCGTAGCCCAGTTCCACGCCTTTTTCCACGGGATCGAACAGGGCCGGCGCAATGGCGACGTAGCCTTCCTCGGCAAAGCGGTCCGCCACGCTGCGCATGTGCGCATTGACGCCGAAGATCTCCTGGATGACGACGATACCGCCCTTGGGCGTGCGCGAGGGTTCGGCGACGTAGGCGTCCATGCTTTCGTGTGGGCGGGAGGTGTCGAGGATCAGGGTGTGGCCCATGGCTGGATCTCCATCGGTGGGGGAAGGGAGCAGGCCGAGCATCTTAGCCGCAGGACTGTCGAGGGAGATTGACGGGAAACGGCATTGGGCGGGACCCGCTATAATGCGCAGTTTCCTCCCCCCGGTACCCACGGCATATGTCCCAGGCCGCCCAGACCCAGAAGATCGGTTTCGTCAGCCTCGGCTGCCCGAAGGCGCTCGTCGATTCCGAACGCATCCTCACCCAGCTGAAGGTCGAGGGGTACGAGATCGTTCCCACTTACGCCGCCGCCGACGCCGTGGTGGTGAACACCTGCGGTTTCATCGACTCCGCCGTGCAGGAATCGCTCGACGCCATCGGCGAGGCGCTGCACGAGAACGGCAAGGTCATCGTCACCGGTTGCCTCGGCAAGCGCCAGGAACTGATTCGCGAAAGCTATCCCGACGTGCTGGCCATCACGGGTCCGCAGGACTACGCGTCCGTGATGAGCGCAGTGCACCAGGCCCTGCCGCCAACGCGCAACAAGTTCATCGACCTCGTGCCGGACACCGGCGTGAAGCTCACGCCGAAGCACTATGCCTACTTGAAGATCTCGGAAGGCTGCAACCACCGTTGCAGCTTCTGCATCATTCCGTCGATGCGCGGCGACCTCGTCAGCCGTCCGGTGGACCAGGTGCTGCTGGAAGCGGAAAAGCTGGTGAAGGGCGGCGTGAAGGAACTGCTGGTCATCTCGCAGGACACCAGCGCCTATGGCGTCGATGTTCGCTACGCCGAACGCGAATGGCGCGGGAAGTCGTATCGCACGCGCATGACGGAACTCTGCGAGGGCCTGGCGGAACTGGGCGTGTGGACGCGCTTGCATTACGTCTACCCGTATCCGCACGTGGACGAAGTGATGCCGTTGATGGCGGAAGGAAGGATCCTTCCTTATCTCGACATTCCGTTCCAGCACGCCAGCCCGCGCATCCTCAAGCTGATGAAGCGGCCGGGCAACGTCGACAAGACGCTGGAGCGCATCCAGAACTGGCGCCGCCAGGTGCCGGACCTGACCATCCGCAGCACCTTCATCGTGGGCTTCCCAGGCGAGACGCATGCGGAGTTCCAGGAACTCCTCGACTTCCTGCGCGAGGCAGAACTCGACCGGGTCGGCGCGTTCGCGTATTCGCCGGTGGACGGCGCCAAGGCGAACGAGCTGCCCGGCCAGATCGACGAGGAACTGAAGGAAGACCGCCTCGAGCAGTTCATGGCGGTGCAGGCCGAGATTTCCGCCGCGAAGCTGCAGCGCAAGGTCGGCAAGACGATCAAGGTGCTGGTCGACGAGATCGACGCCGAAGGCGCATGGGGCCGCTCCAGCGCCGATGCGCCGGAAATCGACGGTGCCGTGCGCATCGACGATGGCCAGTTGCTGAAGCCGGGCCAGTTCGTCGATGTCCTGGTCGAAGAGGCCGACGCGCACGATCTCTACGGCCGCCTGGCCTGAGTCCATGCGGTACGTGGCGCCGACGCGGCAAGCGCTCGACCGGAGCGTGCTCGCGTCGCCGCCGCTGTCGGAATGGTCATCGTTCGCGCCGCTGATGCGCGACGAAACCTGGCCCACCATCGACGAACTCAACGCGCTCTGGCCCACCGGCGCGCGCCACCGGTTCGTACCCCAGGACAAGGAACTGCTGGCGGACGGCCTGCACTACGAGGAACGCATCGCGCGGCACGGCGCCATCGCGACCCGGCCCGCCAACTGGCACGACCTGTTCAACGCCTTCGTCTGGCTACGATACGGCGCGATCAAGCAGGCACTGAACGCGCGGCAGATGGCGGAGATCGCCGTCATGGGCCCGCGCGAGCGCTCGCGTCCGCAGTACGCGCTGACCCATTTCGACGAGGCCGGCCTGATCGTGACGCTCAACGATGGCGCCATGCTCGACGCATGGAACGCGCACGACTGGCATCGCCTGTTCTGGATCCACCGCGACGCGTGGCTGTGCGGGCAGGCGCGCGTGGACGTGTTCGGGCACGCGTTGCTCGAACACGCGCTCACACCCGGCAAGCTGCTCGTGGGCAAGGCGTTGGTGGTGACGGGGAGCGAGCACGCCGCCGCGCGCTGCGCCGAAGCGATCGCTTCCGGCGCGGTCCTCGTCGATCCGCTGGAGTTGCGGCCGCTACCGGTTTCCGGCGTGCCGGGATGGCACGCGGAGACGTCCAGCGAATCGTTCTACCGGCATGCGCCTTGTTTCCAGCCGTTGCGGGCCGGTCGGGTTTATCCGGCGCCGTTGGTGTAGGAGCGTTTCTACACCAGCCCGTGATCGCGCACGTAGTCGAGCAGCAGGCCGTCGTGGTGCACGCCGAGCTTGCGCATGGCGTCGCGTTTTTGCCGGCTGATGGTCTTCACCGATTTGCCTTCGCGGTCGGCGATCTGCTGCAGCGACATGCCGGCGACGAAGAGCTTGATCACTTCCGTTTCGCGTGGTGAGAGCGGGGCACCGGGCATGGCGTCGGACACTTCGTCCGTTTCGTTGAGGATCGCCAGGAGCGTTTCGCTGAGATAGGTTTCGCCGCTGGCCACCGCGCGTGCGGCTACCGGCAATTCGTCCATGGGGGCGCGTTTGTCGACGATGCCGAGCACGCCGCGATTGAGCATCGACATCAGTGCCGCGGGTCGATTGATCATGGTGAGAACCACCACTGCAACCTGCGGATATTCCTTCACGATCCTTTCGATCAGCGCGAAACCGTCGTCCTGTCGGTCGCTCGGCATGAGAAAATCCGTAATCACGACGTCACAGGCACGGTCGCCGAGCATGGACAAAAGCTCGTCCGCGGACTGTGCTTCACCCACCACGTCGATGTGCGCGGTCCTCAGCGCCAGGGCGCCTCCAACGAGAACCAGGGGGTGGTCGTCTGCCAGAATGACCTTGAGTGGCATGCCTCGTGTTCTCCTTACTGCATTGCGGTACGGCTGACTTCGGATCGATTATGCCCATGAAGGCCCCTCCAACGAACCCCGCCACGTGATCCGACGCCTGCTCCTGTTAATCATGGTCGTGCTCGCCCTCCCGGCGGCGGCGTCTCCGGACGCGCCATCGTCGCGCCAGGATGCGGACTGGCTGCGGCACCACCCGGTGCTTACCGTGGGGGCCTACCAGGAGGGCTACCCACCTTTCGAGGAGCTGCGGGACGGCGAACTGGAGGGATTGGGCCCGGACTACCTTCGCCAGATCGCCAGGGAACTGGGGGTCACACTGCAGACGCGAACCTTCCCCACCTGGCCGGAATTGCTCAATGCCCTGGCGCGGGGCGACATCGACGTGGCCACGTCGGTCACCCCGGTGGAGAAAGGCATGCCGGGCATCCGCATCGGCGCCACCTATTTCGAATCGCTTCCCGCACTGGTCGAGCGGGTCGACGCACCCCTGGTGCATCGTCCGGGCGACCTGCGTGGCAAACGGCTCGCCGTGCACACCGGGTATTTCGACCTGGCGGCGCTGCGCCGCGAACTTCCCGACACCACCCTCGTGGAAACGCGGTCCACGGCCGAAGCCCTGGCGCTCGTTCGCTCCGGCGAGGTGACGGCCTATCTCGACAATCCTTATTCCGCTCGCGAATTCGTTTCCCGCCTGGGGCTCGAGTCGCAGCTTCGCGTAGGCGCGCCGCTGGCGCTGCCGATCAGCGCGCTCGCGTTCGCGGTGCCGGCCGAGCGTGCGCCGCTGGGCCGCGCCATCGACGAAGCGTTGGCCGAACTCACGGCCGCGGACCATGGAAGGCTGCGTGCGCGTTGGGTCGGCCGGGACATCGCGCCCCGTCCACAACAGGCCGGCATTCCGCTCAGCGAAAAGGAAAAGGCATGGTTGAAGGCCTTGCCGGCGCTTCGCCTGGGTGTGGACCCGAGCTATGCACCCTTCAGCCTCCTGTCCGGAAGGGGCGAGGCGGAAGGCCTGGCGCTCGACTACGTGCGCGAGGTGGCCGCCGAACTGGGCATTCGCCTCACCCAGGTCCCGAGTGACAACTGGGCCGATACCGTGCAGAAGGTGCGGCAGGGGGACGTCGACCTCGTAGCGGCGATCAACCCGCAAAGCGCCACGTTTCCGCACCTCGAACCCAGCGTGCCGTACCTCGACTTCCCCATCATGATCGTCACCCGAGAGGGCTCGCCGACGATCGCCGGGGCCGACGACCTCGCGGGAAAACGCGTGCTGGGCAACGTCACCCGCGAACCCGTTCGCCGGCTGCTCGCGCGCATTCCCAATGTGCAGGCGATGCCGGTCGACACGGAACGCGAAGGTATGCGCCGACTCGCGGCAGGCGAGGGCGATGCGTTCGTCGGCAACCTGGCATCCGTCGACTATCACATTCGCGACGCTTTCCTCGGGCAGTTGAAGGTTGCCGCGCCGACCGGCGACAGCGAGGCCATCGCGATCGGCGTCAGCCGCGATCTCGCGCCGCTTCTTCCGCTGGTCAACCGCGCGCTCGTGAACCTGCCCGTGCATAGGCAGCAGGAGCTCCGGAACACGTGGTTCGCCGCGCACTACGTCGTCGGCCCCACGTGGCACGAGATCGCAAGCCGCATCCTGCCGTTCGTCGCGGTCCTGCTGGTGTCGCTCGTGGCGATCAGCTATGCGTATCTCAACCTGCGCAGGGAAACCCGCCGGCGCGAGCGCACGGAGCGCCGCCTCGCCGAAGTGACGGCGCACGTGCCGGCGGTGGTGTACGAGGCCGTGCGCGGCACGGACGGCACCTATGCCATGACGTATGTCGGCGGCGATCCGCAGAGCATCCTCGGCATGGAACCCGCGGAACTGCTTGCCGGGGAGGCGACCATGCTCGCTCCCATTCCCGACGAAGACCGCGAGAAGCTGCGTGCGGCCTTCGAGCGTTCGGCACGCGAACTCCAGCCGTTGCACGTCACCGTGCGCGCGCAGGTCGGCGGGCGCGTGCGTTACCTGAGTTCCGATGCCGTACCCCTGGCGGCAGCCGACGGTACCGTGCGCTGGAATGGCTACTGGGTAGACGTGACCGCGCAGGAACTAGCATCGCGGGGCCTGGCGCGTGCGCGCGACGAAGCGGAAGCGGCCACCCGTGCCAAGAGCGACTTCCTCGCCACCATCAGCCACGAAATCCGCACGCCCATGAACGGCGTGATCGGTCTGCTCGACGTGCTGGAACGGACGCGACTCGATGCGTCGCAGCGGAGCATGGTGTCCACCATCGAGCATTCCGCCGAAGCGCTGCTGCACATCCTCGACGACGTGCTCGACTTCTCCAAGATCGAGGCCGGGCACCTCGACCTCGATCCGAGGCCGGCGGACGTGCGCGCGATCGTCGAGGGTGCCATCGCTATCCTCGCGGCACCGGCAGAGGCCAAGGGACTGCTGCTGCGCTCCACGATCGACGACGCGCTGGCGCCCTACCTCATGGTGGACGACGGCCGGCTACGTCAGGTCCTCCTGAACCTGCTCGGCAACGCCATCAAGTTCACCGAGCGCGGCGAAGTACGCGTGGAGGTACGCGCGGACGGGCGGCAAGGTGCGCGACAGGGCTTGCGCATCGTCGTGACAGACACCGGCATCGGTATCCACGCGGCAAAACTGCGGCATGTCTTCGCACCCTTCAGCCAGGCCGATTCGTCCACCAATCGACGTTTCGGCGGCACCGGGCTGGGGCTGAGCATTTCGCGCCGGTTGATCGAACGCATGGGTGGACACATCGCCATCGAGAGCGAACCCGGGCGCGGTACGACGGTGACCGTCACCCTGGAATTGCCCGTGGCCAAGGCGCCCGTTGCGCCCGCGGAAGTACCCGTCGACGCCCCGCCCGCGCTGCCGCCCGAACGACGCGAAGCGCGCATCCTCCTGGCTGAAGACCATCCCGTGAATCAGGAACTGGTGCGCGTGCAGCTCGCCATGCGGGGCCATGCCTGCGACGTGGTGGAAGATGGTGTCGCGGCGTTGGCCGCACTGGAGGTTGCACCCTACGACTTGCTGTTGGTCGATTGCCACATGCCGCGGATGGACGGCTACGAACTGGCGCGGGAGGTCCGTCGCCGCGAGGAAGGTTCCGGGCGACACCTGCCCATCGTCGCGATGACGGCGGACGCACGCTCCGACCAACGCGAGCGTTGTCTTGCCGCGGGCATGGACGACCTGTTGCGCAAGCCCATCAGGCTCGATGCATTCCACACGGCTGTCGAGCGGTGGCTCGCTCCCGCCAGCAACGGAGAGCCCGAACTCGACATGGCGCGCATGCGCGGCATCTTCGGTACCGACGACAAGGTCGCCACGGTGCTGCGCGCCGGTGTCGCCACCACCCGCGACGCACTGCGCCGATTGCCCGCTTTGCTGGAGCGCGGCGACGCGGACGAAGTCGCCGGGTGGATCCACCACGTGTTAGGCGGCGTGAACGTCTTCGGTACGTTCGCGGTAGGCGAGCGGGGAGAGCGGATGGAGCTTGCCTTGCGCGAAGGCGGCAAGGTCGACCCCGTCGCTCTCGACGCGTTCGCCGCCGACGTTGCGCGCTTCGCCGATGGATTGGAGCGGCACGCCGCGACGATGTCGGTGGACAGCGCTCAGTCGTAGGCGACCGAGAGCACGGCGAAACGCGTACGGCCACCGGGCAGCTCGGCGTCGAACTCGTCGTCGACGCGCTTCTTCAGCACCGCGCGCGCCAGTGGGGAATCCACGCTGATCCAACCCTTGCGCGCGTCCGTCTCGTCGGGCCCTACGATGCGGTATCGCACCGTTTCTCCCGTCTCCACGTTTTCCAGTTCCATCGTGGCGCCGAAGAACACCGCGTCGCGCTGCGTGGGCGGGGCCTCCACCACCTTGAGCACCGGTATGCGCTTGCTCAGGTAACGGGCGCGCCTGTCGATCTCACCGAGCTGCTTCTTGCGATAGGTATATTCCGCATTTTCCGAGCGGTCGCCTTCGGCCGCCGCCGCGGCAAGCGCCTTCACCACTTCCGGCCGCACGGTGTGCCACAGGTGGTCGAGTTCGGCTTTCAGTCGTTCGAAGCCTTCCCGTGTGATGATCGCCGTGGACGAGGGTGAGGGTGGACGCCAACGGCTCATGACCGGGCCTTTTGCGTCGCGGCGAGCGATGCCAGCAAGGCCTTGATGTCGGCCGCCAGCGGGTGCTCCGCATAGTTGGCTAGCAGCCGGCGCCCCAATGCCGCCGCTTCCGCCACCTGGCCCAGTCGCTCGTGCATGCGCAGGGCGAGCAGCCCATAGTGCGGAGCGCCCATGTCCGCGGGCCACGTGCGCAGGTAGCCGAGGCCGAGATGCAGGGCGAGCCTAGTCATGCCGCCATGCGCCGCCGTGTCGGCAAGCGGGCCGCACGTAACGGTATCGTCGGGAAGGAACGACGGATCCACGCCGAGGCAGTCCTGGACCACGCCCAGTGCACGCCGCGGTTCCCCGCCTGCCACGAGGGCGGCGATCCATATCTGCCCGTGCACGAGCAACTCGGGAAGGCGGCCCTGTGCGCGCAACAGCTCGCGGTAGCGAGTGTGCAGCGGCGCGGGCGCAAGGCCTTCGCGCAGGCGCTCGGTGAGGATATCCGTGGCGGCAGGTACATCGTCCCGCGCAATCAGGTCGACGTGCGCAAGCAGCGCCATGTCGTCATCGGGCTCGGTGGCTTCGACGAGGGCCAGCGACTCCGGCTGATAGCCCAGTGCCTCGTGCCGGTGATGGATGAGCGCACCCATGAGATGAAAGTTGTACACGGTGAGGTAGTTCGCGACGAGGTAGTAACCGATCGTGCCGAAAAACGTGGGGCCGTGGTCCTTCATCGCATATTGCGCGGCCGCCTGCAGCAGGCTGGTGGCGAGCACGATGCCGAACAGCATGAGGTACGCACTGCCGAAGCGTCCGATAGCCGCCACCCACGTTGCGGGGTTCAATGCCGCGCCCACGCCGTCGAAGGTCAGCGACATCGTGATGACGGGCAGCACGAAGGCGAACACGAGCGACACCAGCAATCCCGGTACGCCAAGGAAGAGCGGCGCAAGCACGCCGATGGCGCTGCCGGTGAGCTGGATCAGGATGAGGGCGACGCTCGTCTTGTCCTCGGTGTTGATGGCTATCTCGGGCGGATCGGCGTAGCCGTCGGCGGTTCGCCGCAGGCACTCGAAGGCGTACGTGTAGATGGCTATCCATCCGAGCACGAGCACGAGCAGGCGGAATCCCGTGATGGGAAGGAAGGTGAGCGATTCGAACAGCGTGACCGCGCCGATCGTCATCGGGGCGGCACCCCGCATGGGGTAGCGCCACCCGGTGCGTGCGCGCTCGGCGAAGGGCGTGGCCGCGTCGGCCAGCTCGTGACGCATGCTCAGCGCCGTCCGCCGAAGATGCTGCCGAGGATGCCGCGCACGATCTGCTGTCCGGCGCGCGAGCCGGCGGTACGCACCATCGACTTCGCCATGGTCTCGATCATGCCCTGGCGGCGCTTCGTGCCGAACACCGCATCGCGAACCGTGTCGCCCCAGCCCGAACCGCCATCGTCCGCTTCCCGCGTCTTCACCGGCGGCGCGTCGGCGGCGTTCTTCTCGCTGGCGCGAACAGCCAGCCGCTCCTCCGCGGATTCGCGGTTCACCGCCGTGTCGTACTTACCGCCCACCGGCGAGCGGGAGCGCACCGCCGCCCGTTCTTCCGGGGTGATGGCGCCGATCCGGCATTCGGGCGTGGAAACCAGCACTTTTTGCACGGGAGAGGGCACGCCGCCGTCGCCGAGCGTGGATGCCAGTGCTTCGCCCGTGCCGAGTGTGCCGATCGTCTCCACCACGTCGAGCTTCGGATTGCGCGCGAAGGTTTCCGCGGCCGCTTTCACGGCTTTCTGGTCGCGCGGCGTGAAGGCGCGCAGCGCGTGCTGCACGCGGTTGCCGAGCTGGCCGAGGATCTCGCCGGGCACGTCGTCCGGATTCTGCGAACAGAAATACACGCCCACGCCCTTGGAGCGGATGAGGCGAACCACCTGTTCCACGCGCTGGCGCAGCGCAGGCGGCGCGTCGTCGAACACCAGGTGCGCCTCGTCGAAGAAGAACACCAGCTTCGGCTGGTCCAGGTCGCCCACTTCCGGCAACTGCTCGAACAGTTCCGACAACAGCCAGAGAAGGAACGTGGAATAGAGCCGTGGCTTCAGGATCAGCGTGTCGGCGGCGAGCACGCTGATGACGCCGCGCCCGCTCATGTCCTGGCGCATCAGGTCGGCGAGTTCGAGCGCCGGCTCGCCGAAGAACGCGTCCGCGCCGTCCTGTTCCAGCTTGAGCAGCGCGCGCTGGATGGCGGCCACGCTCTGCGCGCTTATCAGGCCATAGCGTGCCGAGATGTCCTTCGCGTGTTCGGCGGCGAAGCCGAGCATCGCCCGGAGGTCGGCCAGGTCCAGCAGGAGCAGTCCTTCGTCGTCGGCAACGCGGAACACCACTTCCATCACGCCTTCCTGCGTGTCGTTGAGCTCCAGGATGCGGGAGAGCAGGGTGGGCCCCATTTCCGACACCGTGGCGCGGACCGGGTGCCCGGACTTGCCGTAGATGTCCCAGAACACGACGGGATTGGCCTGTGGCTTCCAGTCGGCGAGGCCAAGCTTCTGCAAGCGCGCCGCCAGCTTTTCCGACGGCGCCCCGGCGGCTTGCGCCAATCCGGCAAGGTCACCCTTGGCGTCGGCCAGGAAGCAGGGCACGCCCATGCGTGAGAAGCCCTCCGCCAGGAGCATCAGGCTCACCGATTTGCCGGTGCCGGTGGCCCCCGCGATCATGCCGTGGCGGTTGCCGTAACGGGCGTCGAGGGAAACCGTGGCCTCGTCGCCTCGGCCGATCAGGATGGTCGTCATGGTTTCTTCATTCCTTAAGCTTGGCCTGAGCAAGTTTACGCAACGGCACGCCGCTACGGCGGTTTTTCGGGCGATGGTGCTTGAGTCCTGTCTCCACGGGGGGTAACGTTGCCGGCAATGTCTTACCCCCGAGTCCGTGCATGCCCGTCCGTATCCCGCGACCCTTCCTGATCCTGCCGCTCGCGATCCTTGCCGGCTGCGCATCGAGTGGCGCCCCCCGTCCGTCCGGCAAGGCCACGCCCGAGGTCAATGCCTTGTACGACCGGATGAACCAGGCGAGCAAGGGGTACGAGGCGTCGATCGACCAGGCGCGCCGCGGCGATACACCCGAAGCCGCCCGCACGCGCAAGCAGTCGCTCGACCAGCTGAAGGACGCCTCGGCTCGCTGCGCGCTCACGCCGGGTTGCGACCAGCAGCGTTTTGCCGCCGTGTTCGACCGGCTGCTGCGGCTCAAGGACGGCAGCTTCATCGAAGGCGAGGACGCCGACGATACCGAGCAGGAAGCCGAAGTGGGTGTCCAGCCGGGCGACGCCTCGGGGTCGATCGTCGTCGGGGCGCTGCCGCAGGCCCAGCGCAGCGTCACGATGCTCAAGGGCCAGCAGTTCTCCGACCTTATGGTGATGAACGGTCCGGTGAAGGCGGCGCTGGAAATGTGGCTGACCCAGCTGCGCCCGAACCTGATGGACGCGTATGTGAATTACCAGATGCTCCGCTACAAGATGTGGCCGGCGTACAAGAAGGCCGACCTGCCGGAAGCCCTGCTGTTCGGCATCATGGCCAAGGAGTCCGGCGGCAAGGTGCACGCTGTGTCCCGCTCGGGAGCATCGGGGCCGCTGCAGTTCATGTATGCCACGGGGTTGCGCTTCGGACTTTCGAGCAGCGACGGCTTCGACCAGCGCTTCGACCCCACCATGGCCGCGCAGGCCAACGCCGAATACATCGACGAACAGTTGGGCGTCTTCAACAACAACCTCGAACTCACACTCGCCGCCTACAACGCCGGCGAAGGGCGCATGCGCCGCCTCGCCGCGGCGAACCCCGGTGCCGGCTTCTACGATCCGCAGATCTACGGGCAGATGTCGGCCGAGACGCGCGATTACGTACCGATGGTGCTGGCTGCCGCCTGGCTGTTCCTGCATCCTGACAGTTACCACCTCAACTGGCCGAAGATCGACGGCGAGCCGGGACAGATCGTGTTGAAGCGCCCCGCGTCGCTCGCCGAACTCACCGTCTGCCTCGGCTCGGCGCAGGGCATGTCCGAAGGCTGGTTCCGCACGCTGCGTAACCTCAATCCGCGCCTGGACCCGCAAGTGAGCCAACCCGTGGGGGCACGGCTCGACGTGCCCAAGCAGCTGGAAAAGGCCTACGCCACCAGCTGCACCGATGGCCCGTGGCCCATCCTCGCCAGCGACCTGCACAACGCGGTGAAGATCGTGGCCCCGCCGCCTCCGGCTGCCACGTCGGCTGCCCTGGCCAACGGCCCGTCGCCATCCGCCACGAAGCCCTCCGGTTCGTCGAAGTCCTACACTGTGCGTCGTGGCGACACGCTCGTCAGTATCGCGCGCAGGAACAGCTGCGCGGACGTCGAGGACATCGCGCGTCTGAACGGGCTGAAGGGGCACCAGCTGAAAGTGGGGCAGGCGATCCGCGTGCCCGTGTGCCGCTGAGGTTTACGCCACCGCGTGCGGCTCGTTCATCCAGCTCGCGGTGGAGTCACGTCGTTCCGACGCGGACAGCTCCTTGATCTGACGCATCAGGCGAAGGATCTGCCGGTGCAGGTCTTCCATCGCGGGACGGCGCGAGTCGAGCGTCTCGTGGTACACGGAGGCGATCCACAAGGCTACGCCACGCGTGGCGATCAAGGGATTCTCCGAGCGCGCCTTGCCTAGTCCGATGTCGGGACCATGACCATAGGTGCTGTAGCGCTCTTCGGGCGGCGTGCCGTACAAGTGGGGGAAATCGCAGGCCGCGGCTTGCTCCATCTCGCGTCTTACCAATTGCTGCAGGTCGGCATGCGCACGCACCGGAAGGGCGAGCACGACACGTTCGATATCGGCGAGCTGCCGGCGTAGACGAATTTCGCGATTGACAGCGATGAGATGAGTGACCAGACGCATGGACGACTTCCCCTAGTACGGATGCTTCTTGCGGCCCCGTGCCCATCCCCCGATGGAGGCAGCGGTCCGGGGAGAATACCCCGCCGATGCGTCAAATGTAAGACGTTTTCGTCACATAGTGACGCGCTTCGTCACGCGTTGGCGGCGGTGCCGCCCGCCCAGCGCCCAAGCCGCTGGCCGACGATAACCTGTTGTTGCGGCAGCAGATCGTCCAGCACATAGCCCTCGGGCAGCAGCAGGATGACGGTCGAACCCATGTTGAAGCGGGCCATCTCGGCGAAGCGTTCCAGCTTCACATGCCGGTCGCGGCAATCGTGACGGCGGATTTCCGAGGCGTAGGGCGGAATGGCCAGGCCATCCCAGACGGTGGCGACGCTGGAAACGAGGATCGCCCCGACCATCACCGACACGAACGGGCCATGCTCGCCCTGGAAATGGCAGACCAGCCGCTCGTTCCGGGCGAATACGCGGGGGATCGCCTCCACCGCGAACGGCGCCACGCTGAAGATGCGACCGGGCACGTGGGTGGTACCCGTGAGTTCGCCTTCCAGCGGCATGTGCACCCGGTGGTAGTCCCGGGGCGAGAGGTAGATCGTGACGAAGCTGCCGTTCCGGAACGGCGCGGCGGCGGCTTCGTCGCCGAGCAGTTCGGCCGCCGTGTATTCCTGGCCCTTGGCCTGGAAGATGCGGCCATCACGAATGCGCCCGGACTGGCTGATACGGCCGTCGGCGGGCGACACGATGGCGGCCGGGTCGGGGTCCGCCTGGCGCGCGTCCGCCTTCAGCTTCCGGGTGAAGAACGCATTGAAGTGCTGGTACGCGAACGGGTCGGGCTGCGCCGCCTGGCTCATGTCCACGTCGTAGCGCTTCACGATCTCCCTGATGAGGAAGTTCTTCCAGGGCGCCCACTCCCAGCGGGTCGCCCAGTAGACGATGCGTGAGAGGAACCGGTGCGGGAGGATGTACTGCAGCAGGACGTTGGGCTTCATGCGCGGGAGTATAGGGGAGCAGGTGCGATCCAGCAGCAGGCCTTGCCACCATAAGTCCTTTGCCAGCCTCCAGCGGGGCATCGTCACGGAAGAAGCGATTCCCAGTGGCTCACCGATTGGACGACCAAATAGCCAGAAATGCGTCGAGAAATACCCTTCCCATGGGCTTCTTATCGGGATATTACGAAAGCGTGTGCGATGCGATGTCGCACGAACTGGAGTTATGTCATGAAAAGGATTTTCATCCGGCCACTCGCGTTATTCGGCTACGTCTTCCTCCTTCTCGCGTGCGGCCTGCGGCCGACTGAACTACCACCTGCTGCCAGCAGAACCGTTCAGGCATTGCCTGCACGGCAAGACAGGGGCCAGACGCTGGAGTTGGTGGGAGACCGGGCGGTAGCGGATCTCCGCAACTGGTACAGCGATACGCGCACCAACTGCGGAAGTGAGAGCCAGCCAGCCTTTTTGTGTACGGGCGTGATGCTTCGCGCTACCGAAAACAACCAGGCATTCCTTCCGTGGAACCCCAACCCGTCGTCGACGGGCGTGTCATTTTCCTGGCTGCGTTCCGATGCCACTTTTGCGGGTACGGTCTTCAAC